>JACDAV010000257.1 GCA_013695255.1 Chloroflexota bacterium | reverse complement strand
CCGCTCCCCGAGCCGACCGCATCCCCGACCGACCCGCCCGTGACGGCGCCACCCGTGACGGCCCCACCGGCCACGCCCTCGGCAACGCAGCCGCCGGCACCGGCCGGCAGCCCCGCCCAGACCGTCGCCAGCTTCTACTCGCTGGTCGAGCGACATCGATTCGACGAAGCCGCGAATCTCTGGACCGCCAGCATGCGCGAGCGCTACCCGCCCGCCACGAACATCAACGGTCGGTTCGCGGAAACGGTCCGAATCGACCTCAACCGGAACGAGGTCGTCCAGCAGGACGCAGATTCGGCTGTCGTGGCCGTGGATCTGACGGAGTTCCGGTCGTCGGGCGAGGTTCGCCGCTACGTCGGGAGCTGGGATCTCGTGCTCACAGACGCCGGGTGGCGGATGGACGACCCGGATCTCTCGGGCGGCTAGTCGGGACCTCGGCTAGCCGGGTTCTCGGCTAGCCGGGTCGCGCCGGCTGCGACAGTCCCACGCGGCGGTCGAGGCTCCAGCGGCCGGGTCCGAGCACGACCAGGACGCTCGACAGCCCGAACAGCCCCACATGCGCGACGACCGGATCGTCCGGCAGACCGAAGAGCGTGGCGGTCAGGACGGCGAAGCCCAGGATCGCGGCCGGACGCGTGAAGAGCCCGAGCACGATCGCCAGCCCCAGGGCGGTCTCGACCGCCGCTGCGCCGACGACCCACAGCGCGGCATCGACCGGCACGAGCGCGGTCAGGCCATATCGCTCGACGGTGGCCAGCGCCTGGCCCGGCACCAGCAGCTTGTCCACGATGCCGGACGCGAGGAAGGCGCCACCGAGACCGAGCCGGACGAGGAGCGGCACAACGTCCTCGTAGCGCGCCTCGGGCCGACCGCGCGTCGCCAGGCGCGCGCCGGGAGCCGACGGGAATGCGGCACGCGCCAGATCGTCGAGGCTCGGCACGCCTGGGCCGAGGAACGCGATGGCGCCCAGAGCCCCGGCGACGTCCAGGATTTCGACGAGGTGCGGCTCCATGGCGAGCGCGACGGCGTAGAGGCCCAGCCCGGCAACGGCCGCCACGCGCACGGCGAAGCCCAGGAGCAGGAGAAACCCGATTGCGGTCAGCAGCAACGTCGGCCAGCCGGCGATGGTGGTGTCCGGCGCGAAGGCGCGACCGGTGATCCCGGCACCGATCAGGACCAGCCCGGCGCTGAGCCGGAGCATCCATGGGACGAATGCCCGGTAGGTCCAGGCGCGGTCCGCGAAGCGAGACCAGTTGTCGGCCAGCGGCCGCTGGACCCGCACCAGGGCGATCAGGACGCCCAGCACGACCAGTCCGCCGCCGAAGGCGAGCCACGTCCCGGGCTGCCTGAGGACCTCGATGAGAAACGCGATCGGGTCACCACCCGCCGGGTCCGCGACGTACCGGACGTGGGCAAGCACGGGCTGGGCGGCCTACTTGTCCCGCTCGGGTCCGCTCAGGGCCGCCTGGGCCGCGGCGAGCCGAGCGACCGGCACGCGGTACGGCGAGCAGGACACGTAATCGAGACCGATCTCGTGGCAGAACGCGATCGAGGCAGGGTCACCGCCGTGCTCACCGCAGATGCCGAGCTCGATCCCCGGCCGCGCCTGGCGCCCCTTCTCGACCGCCATCCGCATCAGCTGGCCGACGCCCGCCACGTCCAGCGTCTGGAATGGGTTGTCCGGCAGGATCCGGTCCTCGACGTACTTCAGCAGGAAGCCGCCCTCGGCGTCGTCGCGACTGTAGCCGAAGGTCATCTGGGTCAGGTCGTTCGTGCCGAAGCTGAAGAAGTCGGCGTGCTTCGCGATCTCGTCCGCCGTCAGGGCCCCGCGCGGCACCTCGATCATCGTGCCGAACACGTACTCGACGTCGACGCCGGCCGCTTCCTCGACCGCCTTCGCCTCCGCTTCGAGCAGCCGCTTCGTCTCGGCCAGCTCGTTCACGTGGCCGACGAGCGGGATCATGATCTTCGCCTTCGGCTCCAGCCCCTCGCGCTTGACCGCGATCTGCGCGTTGAGGATCGCCCGGGTCTGGATCTTCACGAAGTCCGGGATCATCAGCCCGAGGCGGCAGCCGCGCAGCCCGAGCATCGGATTCTGCTCCCGGAGCGCCTCGACGGCCGCCAGGAGCGTCCGTGCCTGGGCGTATGCCGGGTCATCCTCGGCCGTCTGGAGGGTCCGCAGCCGGGTGACCTGCTCGATCAGCTCCTCGTGCGAGGGCAGGAACTCGTGAAGCGGCGGGTCGATCAGCCGGACGACCACCGGCAGCCCGGTCATCGCCCGGAAGATGCCCTCGAAGTCACCCTGCTGGAGCTGCTCGAGCTTGCCCATCGCGGCGTCGAAGCGCTCGACGACGGACTGCTCCTCGGCCGTCAGCTCGCCGCCGGCCGCACGCCTGTCCTTGGCCCGGGTCGCCTGGAACGCGACGAGGATCGCGTCGCGCACGATCTCGAGCCGCTCGCCCTCGCGGAACATGTGCTCCGTCCGGCAGAGCCCGATCCCCTGCGCCCCGTAGCGCCGGGCGAGCTCCGCCTCCTCCGGCTTGTCGGCGTTCGTCCAGACCTCGAGCCGACGCTCCTCGTCCGCCCAGGCGAGGATCCGCTGGAGACCCGCCTGCTCCTCGAAGCGGACCTCGACCGTCGGCAGGGCGCCCAGGAAGACCTCGCCGGTCGAGCCATCCATGCTGATCCAGTCGCCCTCGGCGAAGGTGTGGCCGTTGGCCGACGCCGTCCGGGCCCGGTAGTCGACCAGGAGCTCGGCGCAGCCGGCCACGCATGGCTTGCCGATCTGCCGGGCCACCACGGCCGCGTGGGACGTGGCGCCGCCACGCGCCGTCAGGATCCCCTGCGCGACGGCCATCCCGTGGAAGTCGTCCGGCGAGGTCTCGATCCGGACCAGCAGGACCTTCTCGCCGGCAGCCGCGCGCTCGGCGGCCCGATCGGCGTCGAAGACCGCGACGCCCACGGCAGCGCCCGGCGAGGCATT
>JACDAV010000233.1 GCA_013695255.1 Chloroflexota bacterium | reverse complement strand
TCCCCGCCGAGGCCGGCTCCCGGGCCGGTGGAGCCGAAGGACTCCGTCGGCTGCCCGGGCTCATCCGGCCATGAACCGACGACCAGCCGCCCGTCGGCGGGCTCGAGGTCGACGCCGTTGGCAGCAGCTCGCAGCGTGCCAGCCCAGTACACGGCGTACCGCCCGGTCGGGTCCACCGCCGGGCGCCACACCGGTGCGAGATCGTGCACCACCTCGAGGCCGATGTCGGGATCGATCAGGAACGTCTCCGGCCGATACTCGGTGGCGGTGTCCGCCGAAGCGGAGCTGGCGCCCGCGTCGCCAACGAGCTCGACCGGTTCGGCGGCTCGGCTGCCGAGCACGAGCTCGCCGATCCAGCCGGCGAACACGGACCGATGGTCGCTCGTCAGACGGGTCGCCTCCGGCTCGCCGACCTGCCAGACGTAGATGTCCGACCCGCGGCTGCCGTCGGTCGGCCGGGCCGAGAAGGCGAAGCGGTCGCCATCCCGGGAGAAGGCGGCGCTCGCTCCGACGACGACGACGTCATCGAGGATCTGGGTGGCGCCGGGCGGGATGCTCGGTTCCGGCGAGTCGGTCGGGTCGATCGACGCGGTGGCCGTGCCGCTCGGCTCGACGCTCGGGTCCGGGGTCCCGGTCGGTTCGTCCGTGGGCTCCGTGGTGCTGGAAGGCTCGGTGGTCGCCGAGGGCTCGGTCGTCGGCTTCGTGGTCGCGGAGGGCTCGGTCGGCGGCTCGGTCGCGGTCGAGGGCTCGACGGTCGCCGAGGGCTTGGTGGTCGGCTGGGTCGTGGTCGACGGCTGGGTCGTGGTCGACGGCTCGGTCGTTGCCGACGGCGCGGTCGTTGCCGACGGATCGGTGGTCGCGGAGGGCTCGCTGCTCTGCGTCGCCGCGACCGGCCCGCTTGCCGTGGCGCCAGGGGCGGCACTCAGGCTCGGCGGCACCGACGGCGTCAGGCTGGCCACGAGCGTCGGGCTGGGGCTTGGGCTCGGGGAGTCGCTCGGGTCGAAGCCGCCGGGTCCCGCCTCCGGCGTGGGGACGGGAACCACGGTCACGGCGCCGCCCGACCCGGCGGTGCCCCCGTCGACGACGACGAGCGAGCCGTCGTCCGGTGAGATCAGGACCGTCTCCGGTGTATCGCTCAGCTCGAGCGTCCCGGGCGAGGGCGCCTCGATGGGCGCACACTCCGCCGTCGGGTCAGAGCAGACCTCCGAGATGCTCGTCTGGTTGACCTGCAGCTTGCCGTTCGCTCCGTAGGAGACCCAGGCGACGTCCGCCATGACCGCCAACGGCGTGGAATCGGGGGCCGAGGACGCGCCCGAGGGCGCGATGCTGACCGCGACCGCCGGTGGCGTCGTGCGCGGATGGGCGGATGGCGCCGGCTGGCCGGACATGAGAGAGGCGCCGACCACGACCGCGACCACCAGGAGGCCCGCGGCCGCACCGAGCGGGACCGGCGGTGGCCGGCGACGACGGAGGAGCGGCGCCTGACGAGGGTGGCTCGCGGCAGGTGCCTCCCGCTCGATCGCGGCGGCCGTTCGGGCCCAGAGGTCCCGGGGCGGCTCGATCGTCTGGCGGCGGAGTGCCCTGATCTCCAGACGGTCCGCGCGGTATCCGTCGGCGACGGCACGGCAGTCGCCGCAGCCGGCGAGATGGCCGTCCAGCCAGCGCTCGTCATCGGCCCCGAGTGCGGCGTCCAGACGCTCCGAGGCGAGGCTGCGGGCCCGCTCGTGATCGGCGGTGGCGCGGTCCGGCCGGCGACGGAACGGCAGGGTCACCGGTCGCCCTCGGTTGTAGCGCTGGGGCTGCCCTCGGCGGCGGCCTCGGCCGCCCGTTCGACAGAAAGCGCCTGGCGCAGGCTCTCGCGCGCGCGGGTCAGGAGTGCGCGCGCCGCGACGTGACTCACGCCCAGCGCCGCCGCGAGCTCCAGACCCGTCAGATCATGGAGCTCCGCGAGGAGAAGGGCGGCCCGCTGCCGTTCCGGGATGCGGGCGAGCGCGCGCTGCAGGTCGCCGGACAGCCGGAGATCCATCGCCAGGTGCTCAGCCGAAGGCGCCGCGCCGCGCGACTCACCGGTCCACGGCAGGAACCGGATGATCTTGCGGCGGCGAAGCTCATCGAGCGCGACGCGGTGGGCGATCTGATAGAGCCACGCCCTCGCGTTCTCCGGCTTCTCGAGGCTCTCGTAGTTGCGATATGCCTTGACGAACGCGTCCTGGGTCAGATCCGCGGCCAGCTCCGGATCGCGCAGCATGCGGACGAGATAGGCATAGATCTCGCCGTGGTGCTTGCCGAACAGCTCCTCGACGAACGAGCCGGCCGTGTCGCGATCCCAGGCGCCGCTCATCGAGC
>JACDAV010000201.1 GCA_013695255.1 Chloroflexota bacterium | reverse complement strand
GGCCATCGCGCATCGGGCCGACCGCCACGTCGGCGATGATGTCGTCCTGGGCGTCGTGAACCGCGACGCTGCCCAGCAGCTGGAGCTTGCCCCAGTCGCCGTCCGGCAGGAGATCTGCGGGCATATCAATGAGGTCACCTGGGAGCAGGTGTCCCTCGTCGGTCCCGTGCTGCCCGTCGTGGGCGACGATCCCGCCTGGCAGGGCGAGCGCGGCGGCGATCAGGCCGGCCGCCAAGAATCCAGTGCGCCGTCTGCGCATTTGCGTCCTCCATCGAAGCTGCAGGGTTCGCGCGCGGGTAACCTCGGCCGCCTTCTCTTCGCGCGCGATCGCACCTGGGGATGCTCAGCTGGCGGCCGAACAGGGTGCCATGGTCCTCCCGGATCACTGTGTTGGCAAGCCCTGGCGCATCGCGGCAACGCGGGGCACGTGCGCTCATTCCACAATGCGACGCGTTGAACGTCCAACCGGCGCTGTGTGGCTCAGCGAGCCCGGACGCGTACGATCGACCTGCGGCCTGCCCGCCCTACGTGCCCCTCGACGCCGCACGGAACCCGTGAGAAGGACGATGACCGGTGGACCACTCCGTCGATGACCGCAGCGAACATCTCGAGCAGGCCGCGGGCGAGGCCGGCCCCGGCATGCAAGGCGGCCATCCACCGGCTCACGACCATGGCGACGCTACCGGGCCCGGCGGTGCCCCTGGAGGTCACGGCGCGGGTCACGACAAGCATGCCGGTCACTCGGTCGCAATGTTCCGCGACAGGTTCTGGCTGACGCTCGCCCTCACGGTCCCGGTCGTCCTGCTCAGCCACGACGTGCAGACGTGGCTCGGCTACACGATCCCGATGTTCCCCGGAAGCGACTACCTGCCCGCGATCCTCGGCACGATCGTCTTCCTGTACGGCGGCCTCGTCTTCATGCGCGGCGCGGTCGGCGAGCTGCGGGACCGACAGCCTGGGATGATGACGCTGATCTCGCTCGCGATCGTCGTCGCGTTCGTGACCAGCTGGTTCGGCACCCTGGGTCTCTTCGAGGTCGAGATCTGGTGGGAGCTGGCCACGCTGATCACCATCATGCTGCTCGGGCATTGGTTGGAGATGCGCTCCATCGCCCAGGCGCGCGGGGCGCTCACCGCGCTCGCGGAGCTGCTGCCGGACACCGCGGAGCGCGTGACGGGCGCCGGCACGGAGACGGTCGGCCTGTCCGCCCTCGCCGTCGGGGACGTCGTTCTCGTGCGTCCGGGCGCGCGCGTGCCGGCCGATGGGACGGTGGCCGCCGGTCAGGCGGACGTCGACGAGTCGATGATCACCGGCGAGTCTCGCTCCGTCGCGAAGGACGTCGGCGACCGGGTCGTGGCGGGCACCGTCGCCGCAGGCGGGAGCCTCCGCATCCGCGTCGACGCCATCGGCGAGCAGACGGCGCTGTCCGGGATCATGCGGCTCGTGGAAGCCGCCCAGGCATCGGCCTCGCGAGCCCAGGCGCTCGCGGACCGCGCGGCGGCGCTCCTGTTCTACGTGGCGCTCGCCGCGGGTTCCCTCACGCTCGTCGCCTGGTGGATCCTGGGCGACAGGGAGGGCGCCCTCGTCCGGACGGCGACCGTCCTCGTCATCGCCTGCCCGCACGCGCTGGGGCTGGCGATCCCGCTGGTGATCGCGATCTCGACCTCCCTCGGCGCCCGCAATGGCCTGCTGGTCAAGAACCGGATCGCCCTCGAGCGGGCTCGCGAGCTGGATGTCGTCATCTTCGACAAGACCGGCACGCTGACCAGGGGCCAGCCGGCCCTCTCCGACGTGGCCGCGGCGCACGGCGTGGACGAGACCGAGCTCCTGTCGACTGTCGCGGCGGTGGAGTCGGACTCGGAGCACCCGCTCGCGCAGGCGATCGTGCGGGGCGTGCGCGAGCGAGGCATCGAGCCGGCCGTCCCGAGCGGCTTCGAGTCGCTGCCGGGTCGCGGGGCGCGGGCGGTCGTCGGGGGCCGAACTGTCCAGGTCGGCGGACCTCGCCTTCTGGCCGAGCTGGGCCTGTCCACGCCGACCGAGCTGCGCGCGCAGGCGGACCGGTGGGCCAGCGAGGGTCGCACGGTCCTCCACGTGGTGGCCGACAGCCGCGTCATTGGCGCGCTTGCCGTGGAGGACGAGATCCGGCCGGAATCCAGGGAGGCCGTCGACCGCCTGCACGAGATGGGCGTGAAGGTCGCCATGATCACCGGCGACAGCCAGGCGGTTGCCGACTCGGTGGCGCGGCGACTCGGGATCGACGAGGTGGCGGCCCAGGTGCTGCCCGGCGACAAGGCGGCCGCGGTGGCGCGGTTCCAGGCCGGCCGCCGACGTGTCGCGATGGTCGGCGACGGCGTCAACGACGCGCCCGCCCTGGCGACGGCGGACGTGGGGATCGCGATCGGGGCCGGAACGGACGTCGCGGTGGAGTCGGCCGGGATCGTGCTCGTGCGGAGCGACCCGCGCGACGTCGTCGGCGCGATCGAGCTCTCCCGTGCGACCTACCGGAAGATGATCCAGAACCTCGTCTGGGCGACCGGCTACAACCTCGTCGCAATCCCGGTCGCGGCCGGCGTCCTCGTGCCGTGGGGCTTCGATCTGCCGATGGCCGTTGGAGCGATCTTGATGAGCGTGTCGACCATCGTCGTGGCCGCCAACGCGCAGCTGCTGCGCGGGCTGCGGCTACGGTCCGACGGCCTCGGCGAGGGCGAGCCGGTCACCCAGCCGGCGTGATCGGCCCTCGCCAGACTGCGGCGGGCTGTCCGGCCGTGACCAAGGTCCGGGCCGTCAGGAGGGCCGGTCCAGCGAACCGGCCCTCCTCTTGAGTGATCGGGTGCTCTCAGCCGCAGAGGCCGTGATACCCCATGTGGGAACCGGGGATGTGACCGCCCGAGCCGAGCGCCTGGTCGTGTGCCAGCACGACGATGTGGTGCATGGCATAGGCGCTGTGCCCGGGCGCCGTGGTGGCGCACGGATCTCCGGTACCGGTGTGCGCGAGCGCGGGAAAGACGGCCCCGACGGAGAGCGCCAGAGCGG
>JACDAV010000199.1 GCA_013695255.1 Chloroflexota bacterium | reverse complement strand
GGCCATCGCGCATCGGGCCGACCGCCACGTCGGCGATGATGTCGTCCTGGGCGTCGTGAACCGCGACGCTGCCCAGCAGCTGGAGCTTGCCCCAGTCGCCGTCCGGCAGGAGATCTGCGGGCATATCGATGAGGTCACCTGGGAGCAGGTGTCCCTCGTCGGTCCCGTGCTGGCCGTCGTGGGCGACGATCCCGCCCGGTAGGGCGAGGGCGGCGGCGATGAGGCCGCTCGCCAGCAACGCTGTGCGCCGTCTGCGCATGGCTTCCTCCAGGGTCCTACAGGCCGTCCGCAAACGATCCGGGCCGCCACTCCTCCTGCGGACGTGCCTGGTGGCTTCAGGTGGCGACCACCGCAGCCATGGTGCTGCTCCTGAGCTGTCGTGGCAAGTCCGTGGTGCGACTTGGCAATGCCAATTCATCCAACACGGGGAGGGTCGGCTGGGACGCCGGCGTGCCGAGACCGTCACCAGGGCTGCTACGCTGGCGGGCCAGGCCACCAGGCAATCGAGGACGCAGCGTGCGAGAGCCCCGGATCGAGAACGTGCTCGGGCCGCTCGGGGCCGCGGTGATGCGAGCGGTCTGGCAGCTGGGTGAGGGCAGCGTGCGCCAGGTCGGCGAGCTGCTCGAAGAGACGGGCAGGCGGCGACTGGCCTACACGACGACCATGACGATGCCACGCGGCTTCATGATCGCGGGCTGCTCGAGCGGCGCCGTTCGGGTCGCCAGTTCCTGTACCGCGCGGTGCGCGACGAGGCGGCGCTCATGGAGCACCTCAGCGTGCGAGCAGTCGAGGAACTCCTCGCCCGGTACGGATCGGCCGGGGTCCGGCAGTTTGCGGAGCGTGTCGCAGAGCTCGACCCCGAGCTCCGCGCTCGGTTGATCGAGCTCGCCAGAACCGGCGGCCGGTAATGGTCGGATCGGCCGTCGCCGCCGCGCTGGCCGCGATCTTCGTGATCCTGTGCCTTGCCGCGGACGAACATGCGCCCTTCGATCCGATGCTGCCCGTCGAGCTTCTCAGCGGCTGCGCCGCCGTCCTGTGGCTGCGGTCATTCGCACGCACCGCGCGTGCTGGCTGGGAGCTCGGACGTACGCTCCAGGCGCTGTCCGGGCCCCGCTCTCAGCACGGCGTGAAGTTCCGTTCGATCGGGGGCGGCAACCGGTGTGCCTTCGCCCTCGGGTTCATCCGACCCCGCGTGTACGTGGGCGCCGCCCTTGCGGGGTCCTGACCGGTGAAGAGCTCCGAGCGGTTCTTCTGCACGAGGACCACCATCGCCACACGCGTGCGCCCCTGCGGGGTGCCGCGCTCGGCGCGTGGCTCTCACTCTTCTCCGGTGTTCCTGTCATCCGCGAGCGACTCGTCCGTCGACTCGGCCGCCTCGAGATCGACGCGGATGCCGCTGCCATCGCGCAGGGGATCGCTCCGCGGGCGATCGCGTCAGCCATCCTGAAGGTCGAGGCCACCCAATCTCCCGCGATGTCCTTTACCGCTCCGACCGAGATCCGAGTCCAAGCGCTCCTCGGCGCACCCGTTGGCGAAAGCCGTCCCGGGGCACCGCTGCCGCTCGAGTGGTTGCCTGCCGTCGGTCTGGCGGGCGTGATGGCGGCCTGTCACCTCCTGCACGTTGGTCCGCTCGGCTGAGCAACCGCGCCGCGCCCCGGTTCGGGCGCCGCCGCACGGTCGGGCCTGAACGCCAGTGAGCCCCGCGGCGAAGCTGCGCCGCGGGGCCCGTGGACCATGGAGCGTCCGGCGTCAGCCGAGCTGGCCGCGGAGCGCGCCGCCCGGGTAGATCGGGTTGTGAACGTTCACGTAGTAGTCCTCCGGGTTCGCTCGGATCTCCGCGATCAACGCGTCCTGGCCGCCGGCGCAGCCGCTTGAATCTCCGTCCGTCGGGGCAGACAGAGGAAGGACGACCCCGCCCGCAAATCCTGCGGGCGCCTCGTGGATGTGGGCCGCCGTTGCAGGCGCGATCCCGCTCACCGTCAGGTACCAGCAGATCGTTCCCTGGCCGGAGTTCAGCACGACGGTCGCGGTGCCGGAGCCGTCCGGGTCGCCGCTGACCGGGACCTCGCTGATCCCGAGCAGCGTCGTCGTGAACCGCTGGCCGGCGAAGCCCGGGACGCGGTCGCTCTTCGCAACAGCGGCGCCCGCGAGGCCGAGCAGAAGGCCCGTCGCAAGGACCATGGAGAGGCCGGATCGGGTCGAACGCATGAGCATCCTCCAAAGGGGGCGCGGGCCCTCCGGGGTCGGGGGGGCCGCTGCTAGACGAATATACGCCCGGCGCGGCACATCGGATGCGCCGCCCATACGCGACCCGGCGTAATGACCATCTCAGGGTCGGCGTTGCTCGGTGAGCTGGGCGCGTACGATCAGCACGCGACCCGCCGCTGACCTTGTGGCACTCGTCGGGAGGCCGCTGGCAAGGACGAGGACCGGTGGATCATTCCGTCGACGAACGAAGGGAGCGCCTCGAGGACGCTGCAGGCGAGGCCGGCCCGGGGGAACACAGCGCACCTCCACGGGCTGACGGCCACGGTGGGGCCGGCGGTGCCCCTGGAGGTCACGGCGCGGGTCACGACAAGCATGCCGGTCACTCGGTCGCAATGTTCCGCGACAGGTTCTGGCTGACGCTCGCCCTCACGGTGCCGGTCGTCCTGCTCAGCCACGACGTGCAGACGTGGCTCGGCTACACGATCCCGATGTTCCCCGGAAGCGAATACCTGCCCGCGATCCTCGGCACGATCGTCTTCCTGTACGGCGGCCTGGTCTTCATGCGCGGCGCCGTCGGTGAGCTGCGGGACCGACAGCCCGGGATGATGACGCTGATCTCGCTCGCGATCGTCG
>JACDAV010000153.1 GCA_013695255.1 Chloroflexota bacterium | reverse complement strand
TGCACGCGCACGTGCAGGGCATGCACGACGGGCCGCTCACGGGCGAGGCGCTCGAGCCGCCCGGCTCGGCCGGGCTGAGCAAGCATTGACCGCGGCCGCGCCACCGGGCCTCGAGACGCCGGAGGTCGCGATCGTCCGGCCGGCCGCGCGACTGCGCGGTGATCTCCGCCTGCCCGGCGACAAGTCGATCAGCCACCGGGCCCTGCTGCTGGCCGCCCTGGCCGCCGGAGATAGCCGGATCACCGGCGCCGGCGACGGGGCGGACATCCGCTCGACGGCCGGCATCGTGCGGGCGCTGGGCGTGACGGTCGAGCAGGCGGCCGATGACGGACGAACCGTCGACTACCTCGTGCGCTCCCCCGGCGTCGACGGCCTCCGCGAGCCGGAGTGGATCCTCGACTGCGGCAACTCCGGCACCAGCCTGCGCCTGTGGGCCGGGCTTCTCGCCGCCCTGCCGATGACGGCGATCCTCGACGGCGATGCGTCTTTGCGGGGGCGTCCCGTGGCTCGTATCATCGAACCGCTGCGCCTGATGGGCGCGGTGCTCCATGCGCGTCGCCAGGACTCCCTCCCACCCGTGACCGTCGTCGGTCGCCGGCCCCTTCGGTCGGCGCACGTGCGGACCCCCGTGCCGAGCGCCCAGGTGAAGTCGGCGATCCTGCTGGCCGCGCTGGGGGCCGAGGGGGAGACGACGATCACGGAGTCCGTCGCGACCCGCGATCACACGGAGCGGATGTTGCGGGCCCGCGGCGTCGCCGTCCGCACGCTGCCCGAGAGGGGTGACGGAGTGACCATCGCGCTGACCGGGGGTGGCCGGGTGCAGGCCCTGGACGAGCGCGTCCCGGGTGACGTGTCCGCGGCCGCCTTCTGGCTCGTGGCCGGCGCGATCCATCCGGATGCGGAGCTGACGCTGCGCGGCGTCGGCGTGAACCCGACCCGCCGAGCGGCGATCGACCTGCTCCGCCGCATGGGCGCCGAGATCGAGGAGGCGCCGGGCGATTCGACCGCCGCCGTCGGCTCCGACGCCGGCGAGCCAACGGCGGACCTGACCGTCCGATCGTCCGCGCTGCGGGCCATCGATCTCGATCCGTCGGACGTGGCGGCGGCCATAGACGAGGTGCCGGTCCTCTGCCTTGCCGCGGCGCTGGCCGAGGGGACGACGCGGATCCGCGGCGCGGGCGAGCTGCGTCACAAGGAATCGGACCGGATTGCCGGGGTCAGCGCCGGCCTGACGGCGCTCGGCGCCCGGGTCGAGGTGGACGGCGACGACCTGGCGATCCATGGCGGTGCCCGCCTGCGCGGCGCCGCCACCGACAGCCTCGACGATCACCGGCTCGCGATGACCTTCGCGGTCGCGGGCCTCGTGGCAGACGGCGAGACCGCCGTCGGGCGCCCGGCGAGCGCCTCGATCTCCTATCCCGGCTTCTTCGCCGACCTCGAAAGGATCCGAGCATGACCAGGCGCGTCGTTCTCATCGGCCATCCCGTCGCCCACTCACTGTCCGGAGCGATGCAGCAGGCCGCCTTCGACGCGCAGGGCATCGACGCCACCTACGAGATGTGGGACCGCCCGCCGATCCAGCTGGGTGAGAGCATCGCGGAGCTTCGGGGCGACGACTTCCTCGGCGCCAACGTGACGATCCCGCACAAGGAGCGGGTCGTCCCGATGGTCGACCGGCTGAGCGAGGACGCCCACGCGACCGGCGCGGTCAACACGATCACGCGGGAGGGCAAGCGTCTCGTCGGTCACAACACGGACGTGCCCGGGTTCCGCGTGGCGCTCGACAGGCTGGTCGGCAAGCAGAAGATGCCCCGCCAGGCGGTCCTGCTGGGGTCCGGTGGCGGTGCGCGGGCCGTGGTGCACGGCCTGATCACGGAGGGCTTCCAGCGGATCATCGTGTTCAATCGCCATCTGCATCGGGCCGAGTCCATGGTCAAGCACTTCGGCAGGAGCGCCGCCCACATGGAGTTGCGGGCGATGCCCTGGCACGAGTCGATCATCGAGGCGGAGCTGGCCAAGACGAAGGTCCTCGTCAACGCGACCTCCATCGGGTTGGTCACGGACGAGAGCCCGATCCCGGCCGAGATCATTCCGCCGGACCTGCTCGTGCTCGACCTCATCTACAGCCGGACGAAGCTCCTGCGCGATGCCCAGTCCACCGGCTGCACGGTCCAGGATGGCGAGCTGATGCTGCTCCACCAGGGCGCGGCGGCGTTCACGCTGTGGACCGGCCAGCCGGCCCCCATCGAGCTGATGCAGGAGAAGCTGGCCGAGGCACGCGCGGGCGGCGTTCGCTCCGCCGAGGGCGAGCCGACCGGCGAGCCCGACACCGCGCCAACGGCCGAGCCGGTCGCCTCGGCGCCCGCCGGCGACCGCTCCGGCGACACCACCGGCTGACCCCGGGCGTGACCGCCTTCCGCTTCCTGACGGCCGGCGAGTCGCACGGGCAGACGCTCGGCGTCACGCTCGAGGGCGTGCCCGCCGGCGTCCCGCTGACCGCGGACGACCTGGCGGTCGACCTCACGCGGCGGCAGCGCGGCTACGGTCGCGGAGCCCGCCAGGCGATCGAGCAGGACCGGGCGGAGATCCTGGCCGGCGTTCGTCACGGGAGGACCCTCGGCTCGCCGGTCCTGCTGCTCGTCCGCAACCGCGACTGGGAGAACTGGACCCGGGTCATGCGGGTCGAGCCGCTGACCGACGAGGAGGCAGCCGAGCTGGCAGCCCTCGCCGCCGACGGCAACAAGCGGGCTGCGCCGATCACCCGCGTTCGGCCCGGACATGCGGATCTGGCGGGCGCGCTCAAGTACGGGTTCGACGACGTGCGCAACGTGCTCGAGCGCGCCTCGGCGCGCGAGACCGCGGCCCGCGTCGCGGCCGGCGGTGTGGCCCGGGCGTTTCTCCGCCAGCTGGGCATCGAGTGTTGGTCGTTCACGGCCGAGGTGGGCGGCGTGGCGCTCGATCCGGCGGCCGCCTCCCGATCGCGCGACGAGGCCGACGCCTCGCCGCTGCGCTGCCCGGACCCGGGGGCGGAGACGCGGATGATGGCCAGGGTCGACGAGGCGCGCTCGAGCGGCGACACGGTCGGCGGCGTCTTTGAGGTGGTCGTCCACGGAGCGCCGATCGGGCTGGGCAGCTACGTCCACTGGGATCGCCGGCTCGACACAGCGCTGGCGGCCGCCGTGATGAGCATCAACATCGTCAAGGGCGTGGAGATCGGGCTGGGGTTCGAGCAGACGCGCAGGTTCGGGTCCGCCGTCCACGACGTGATCGAGGGTCGGGGCGAGGCGGGCCGCTGGATTCACCGCTCGAACAATGCCGGCGGGCTGACCGGCGGCGTGACCAACGGCGAGCCGCTCGTCGTGCGCGGGGCGGTCAAGCCGATCTCGACCCTCGCCCGGCCGCTGCCGTCGGCCGACCTCGTGACCGGCCGGCCGGTGGACAAGGCGCACTACGAGCGGAGCGACATTTCCGTCGTGCCCGCCGCCGGGGTGGTCGCGGAAGCCATGGTGATGCTGACCGTCGCGCAGTTCGTGGTCGAGAAGTTCGGCGGGGATTCGCTGGTCGAGGTGCAGGACAATCTCGCCCGGTACCAGGAGCGGATCTCGCGGATCCCGGATGCCCCGAGTCCCGGCGCGCGGCCGCCAGGGGCGAGCTCCGTGGCGACGAGTCCCACCGACGAGACCGGCCCCTTCGGCAGCGAGGGAGACGACTGAAGCCGATGGACGTCGTCCTCGTGGGACTGCCGGGCAGCGGCAAGAGCGTCGTCGGCAAGCGGCTGGCGCAGCGCCATCGCGCCGCGTACATCGATCTCGACGCCGCGATCGAGCGCGAGGCCGGCGCCCCGATCGCCGGGATCTTCGAGTCGGAGGGCGAGGCGGGCTTCCGGGCGCGGGAGCGCGCCGCGGTCGCGGCGCTCGGGCCGCCGCACGAGGGACCGGAGCTGTCCCGGGTGGTCGCGACGGGCGGCGGCGCCGTCGTCGACCCGCGGAACCGGTGGGGGCTGTACCGCGGGCGCCTGGCAGTCTGGCTCGACGGACGGCCCGAGGTGCTCGCCCAGCGGCTGCGCCGGAGCGCCACCGTCCGACCGCTCGTCACGAACCGTGACCCGATCGGCTCGGTCCGCGCGCTCCACGCTGCGCGCGAGCCGTTCTACGCTGCGGCGGAGCGGGTCAACGGGATCGCTGAGATCCCCGTCGTCGTCGAGGCCGTCGACCGGCTGGTCCGCGAGCGATCGGCGACGGCTGCGCCCGGTGCTCCCGACGGCGGCAGCACGGTGCTGCTCCGCGCCGACACCCGGATCGGACGGGTGGTGCTCGGCGAGAGGGTGGCAGTGGCGGGGATCGACGAGGCGCTGCGGGCGTTCGACGCCCAACGTGCGATCCTCGTGTCCGAGCCGGGCGCGTGGGGCGCCGTGGGCGCTGCACTGCAGGCCGGCCTCGAGGCCGCGGGCTGGCCCGTCGAGCTCGTCCTGCTGCCCCGGGGCGAAGCGGCGAAGCGCCTCTCCGTCGTCGAGGATGCAGCCGGCGAGCTTGCGCGGTTGCGGGTCGAGCGGGGCGAGCCGCTGGTCGCAGTCGGTGGCGGGGCGCTGGGCGACACGGCGGGGTTCCTCGCCGCGACGTACCTGCGCGGCGTCCCGTTCGTGCAGCTGCCGACGACGCTCGTCGCCCAACTCGACAGCTCGATCGGCGGCAAGACCGGCGTCGACCTGCCCGCGGGCAAGAACCTGGTCGGCGCCTTCCACCAGCCGGCGGCGATCGTGATCGACGTGTCGCTCCTCCGGTCGCTCCCGGAGCGCCAGCTCCGGGCCGCGCTCGGCGAAGCGGTCAAGATGGCGGTCATCGGCGACGAGCGGCTGTGGGAGCTCATCGACCAGGACGGACCGGCGATCGCCCGGGGCGAGCCCAACGCCTGGTCCTCCGGCGCGGTTGCGGAGCTCGTGGAGCATGCGGCCTGGGCCAAGGTGCGCGTCGTGCTCGACGACGAGCGCGAGGCCGCCGGCCGGGCGGCACTCAACCTGGGCCATTCGCTCGGGCACGCCTTCGAGGCCGCGGCCGGCTACGAGGACCTGCTGCATGGCGAGGCGGTCGGGTACGGCTTGCGGGCGGCGGCGCGGATCGGCGTGGAGGCCGGGCTCACGCCGCCGGATCGGGCGGCACGGCTGGAGCGGACGCTGGACGGCCTGGGTCTCGCAGGCGATCCCCTGCCACTCGCCCTGGAGGCGGTCATCGGGCACCTGGGCGCGGACAAGAAGCATCGCGGCGGCCGGCTCGGCTGGGTGATCCCGACCGCCGACGGCGTCGAGACCGGCGTCGAAATCCCGGACGACCTGGTCCGCCGGGTGGCCGCCGGCCTGCTCGCGCCCGCCGGGGTGCCGGCATGACCCGCGTGCTCGTTCTGCAGGGACCGAACCTCAACCTCCTCGGCACCCGGGAGCCCGAGATCTACGGGCGCGAGACGCTCGAGGAGCTGCACGCGGCGATCGCCGGCTGGGCGGCGGAATCCGGCCTCGACGTCGACTTCTTCCAGTCGAATCACGAGGGATCGCTGATCGACCGGCTCCACGAGCGCGACTTCGACGCCGTGATCGTCAACGCCGGCGGGCTGACCCACACCTCGGTCTCGCTCCGGGACGCGCTGCTAGCCGTGACCCGGCCTTTCTGGGAGGTCCATCTCTCCGATCCCGCGACGCGAGAGCCGTTCCGGCAGGTCAACTACCTGTCCGACGTCGCCCAGGCATCGATCGTCGGTCGCGGACGGACCGGGTACGAGCTGGCGCTGCGGGCGATCGCCGCGCGGTTCGCCGATGCGACGAGCGGCGGGAATGATGGCTGATCCCGTCGAGTCACCGGAGCTGCGCCGGCTCCGCCGCCGGATCGACGCGCTCGACCGGCGAATCGTCGGGCTGCTGAACGAACGGGCGGAGCTCGTGCGCGAGGCGGGACGTGCCAAGTCCGAGGCCGGCCGGCGGCGGATCCGGGACGCGGAGCGGGAGCGCGAGGTGCTGCTGCGGGTGACCATGGCGAACACCGGGCCGATGCCGCAGAGCGACCTCCTCGTGGTCTACCGGCGGCTGATCGCCGCGGCTCGGGCGCTCGAGGCGAGTGACCGGGAGCGCACTGACGGCTGACCTCGCGGCCATCCCACCCGGCTCGCGCACCCGGTTCGCCCCGGCGCCGACCGGCTACCTGCATCTGGGCCACGTCGCGAACGCCATCTACGTGTGGGGCGTGACGCGGGCCGCGGGCGGCACCGTCATGCTCCGGATCGAGGACCACGACCGGCAGCGGTCGCGGCCGGCCTTTGACCGCGCCGTCCTCGAGGACCTGGACTGGCTTGGGTTCGTCGCGGACGAGGGGCCGGTGCGCCAGTCGGACGCCGACGCGCAGGCGACCTATGAGGCCGCGCTTGACCGCCTCCGCGAGGCAGGCCTCCTGTACGCCTGCGACTGCTCGCGCGCCACCCTGGTCGCAGCAGGCTGGACCGGACCGGGCTGCCCGTCGCGGTGCCGGGAGCGGGACCTCGCCGACCGCCCGGGGCGGGCACTCAGGGTCCGCCTGAGCGGAGGCGATGAGACGTGGATGGACCTGGCCATCGGTCCCTGCCGGGCCCCCGTGGCGCCGGCAGGCGACCCGCCGATCCGCGACCGGCACGGCAACTGGACGTACGGGTTCGCGGTCGTCGTGGACGACCTCCGCCAGGGGATCGACCTGGTGATCCGCGGTCGCGACCTGCGGGACGCGACGGCGGCGCAGATCCGCCTCGGCCGCACGCTCGGCCGCCAGGCCCCGCCCGAGTTCCTGCACCACCCGCTGATCCGAAAGCCAGGCGGCGCGAAGCTGTCGAAGGCCGACCGGGACACGT
>JACDAV010000138.1 GCA_013695255.1 Chloroflexota bacterium | reverse complement strand
GCAGCCGCTCGTGCGGCAGCGCGTAGGCGGTGATCCCGTCGCGGCCGGTCATGGTCTCCGCCGCCACGAGCGCGTTGACGATCGCCTCCTCGGTCGCCTCGATGGCCGCGTTGAACAAGGCGTCGATCCCCCCGTCGGCGAGTGCTCGCACCTCGTAGAGGAGTGGCGGCTCCGGGTGCTCGGGGGAGGTCGGCATCGGCAGCCGGTTGCCGGTGGCGAAGGCGATGAACAGGTCGCCGCTCGTGTGGCCGCCGGTGCCACCCGCCCGGGCCAGCCCGAGGCCGGCGCGCTGCGCCAGCCGCTCGCAGTGGTGAGGCAGGAGTGGCGCGTCGGTCGCCAGAACGACGATGATCGAGCCGGACCCGGGAGCCGGCTGGTGGCCGGGCACCGGGCCGTATGGCGACGGAACGACGTCGACCCCGATCTCGCGCCCGACCGGGACGCCGTCGACCCGCAGCCACTCCCGCCGGCCGTGATTGGCCTGGACGAGCGCGCCGACCGTGAACCCTCCGGCCCGTGCGTCCACGATGCGCGAGGCCGTGCCGATCCCACCCTTGAACTCGTGGCAGACCATCCCGGTCCCGCCGCCCACGTTGCCTTCCGCCACCGGTCCTGCCGACGCACCGTCGAGGGCAGCCCGCAGATGCTCCGCCCGGACGTGGAAGCCGTTGATGTCGTTGAGCCGACCGTCGTACGTCTCGCCGACGACCGGGAGCGACCACCAGGACGACTCGGGGCTGTCGGCCTCGACCGATGCCGCCACGAGCGCGTCCCGGACCACGCCCACGCTGTGGGTGTTGGTGATCGCCACCGGCGTCGTGAGCTGGCCGGACTCGCGGACCCACTCGAGGCCCGTCAGCTCGCCGTTCCCGTTCAGGCGGTGGCAGCCCGCGAACACGGGCTCCCGCCAGCGCTCCGCCTCACGCGGGACGACCACCGTCACACCCGTCCGGACCGGACCGTGCCCCACGCGCAGGGGGCCGTCGCCCTCGACCAGCGTCGTGTGGCCGACTCGCACGCCGGGAACATCCGTGATCGCATTCAGCACCCCGGGGGTGCCGATGCCGATGGTGATGCCGAGGTCGCGCGCGCGCACGGGCGCCTCCTGCGGTCGACGTCGCGGCAGCGCGGGAAGGAACCCGGCCACTCGCCGCCTATCATCGCCGAGATGCTGACGAGGGGAGGTCCGGGAGCGTCGCTCCGGCAGGCGGGCGTGCACCTCGAGTCGGTGTCGGAGATCGCGACCTCGACCCCCATCGACGTGGCCGAGTCGTTCCGCGACCTGCCTGGACTCGCCATGCTGGAGAGCGCCCGACCGGGCCGCAACGGCCGCTGGTCGTACGTCACCGGGGACCCGGTCGCGCTGCTCGAGGCTCCGGCGACCGGGAGCGACCCCTTCCGAGACGCGCGCGGACTGATTGCTCGCCTCCCCCGGGGGACCGTGCCGGATGGCCCGCCATTCGCCGGTGGGCTGGTCGGCTACCTGTCGTACGACCTTGGCCGGCGATTCGAGCGGCTGCCGTCGCTCGCCCCGGACGATCAGCGCCTGCCGCTGCTCCGGCTCGCGCTCCATGACTGGGTGATCGCCTGGGATCGACGGTCGGGCCAGGCGTGGCTTGCCGGCCGCGCCCTCGACGGAGACAGCCGCCGACTCGCGGGGCGACTCCGCGATGTAAGGGAGCGACTGGCCGCACGAATCGCGGCGGGCCCACCGGCGGCGCCGGGGCCGGCGGCGCCCAAACCGCCGGCCGAGCCGGGGCTTCGGTTCACCAGTGGGCTGAACCGGGCGGAGTGGGCCGCTGGAGTCGAGGCGGTGCGGGACGCGATCGCCGGCGGGACGATCTACCAGGCCAACCTCACCCGCCGGCTCGAGGCTGCCTTCGGCGGCGATCCGTGGCCGCTGTATCGCCGGCTCCGGACCGGCGACCCGGCGCTGTTCGCAGCCTGGCTGGATCTCGGGCCCGATCCCTCGTCGGGAGCCCCGCGGGCGATCCTCTCGGCGTCGCCCGAGCCGTTCCTGACCGCCCTGCCGGACGGACGCGTGACGGCCGACCCCGTCAAGGGGACGCGCCCGCGGGGCGCCACTCGCCACGAGGACCGGGCCCTCGCCTGCGAGCTCCTCGAGAGCGCGAAGGATCGCGCCGAGAACGTGATGATCGTCGACGTCCTGCGCAACGACCTCGGTCGGGTCTGCATCCCCGGCACCGTGCGAGTGCCGCGGCTGCTGCGGCTCGAGCGCACGGCCGCGGTCCAGCACCTCGTGACGACGATCAGCGGTCAGCTGGCCCCGGGCCGCGACGTCTTCGACCTTCTCGCGGCCTCGTTCCCCGGCGGCTCGATCACCGGCGCACCCAAGATCCGGGCGATGCAGCTGCTCGAGCGGCTGGAGCCGGTTCGGCGCGGCCCGTACACCGGCGCGATCGGCTGGATCGGACCGGATGGCGCCATGGCGACCGCAATCGCGATCCGGACGTTCGTCGCCGACGGCCAGCGGCTCACGCTGCACGTGGGCGGCGGCATCACCTGGCGCAGCGACCCCGACGAGGAGTGGGACGAGACCGTCGCCAAGGCCCGTGGCCCGCTCGGCGCCATCGGTGCAACGGAGGGGTGAGGCCGCACGTGGTGTCCGGCATCGACGCTGCGTCCGGCGTCCACGCGCCCTCCCGCACCGACGCTGCCTGCCGCATCCATGCGGCGACCGCCATCGGCCGCCGATAATCGTCGTCATGGTTCCTCGGCACGTCTGGGTCAACGGCCGCCTCCTGCCCTCCGCCGCGCCGCACCTCTCGGCGTTTGACCGCGGCTTCCAGCTCGGCGACGGCGTCTTCGAGACGCTTCGGGCACGATCGGGGAACGTCACGGAGCTCGATCTGCACCTCGCGAGACTGGAGCGCTCGGCCGGCGGGCTCGGCATCCGGCTCCCCCCGGACGCCGCCACGGCGATCGGCGGCGGGATCCGGACGCTGCTCGACGCGGAGGGCCTGGCCGGACCGGATGGCGATGCCGCGCTGCGCGTGACGGTCAGCCGCGGCGCCTCCGCCTCGCGTGGCCTCGTTCCCCCGGATGACGGCACGCCGCCGACGATCGTCATCCAGGCCTGGCCCGTCCTGCCGCCGCCTGCCGGGCATCTCGAATCGGGGCTCTCGCTCGTCCCGAGCGCCGTTCGCCGCGACCCCACGAACCCGCTCGCGTCCCTCAAGACGACGAGCCGCGCGGACTATGTCTACGCCCGACTCGAGGCCCGCGCCGCCGGCGCGGACGACGCGCTCTTCCTGACGACGGACGGCCACCTGTCCGAGGCGACCACGGCCAACGTGTTCCTCGTCCGGCGCGACCGCGAGCTGGCCACGCCCTCGCTGGACTGCGCCATCCTGCCCGGCACGACCCGGGACTGGCTGCTCCGGTGGGCCGAAATAGTCGGGCTCCACCCGTTCGAGGGCCGGCTCACCGCCGACGATCTCGCCGGCGCCGACGAGGCGTTCGTGACGAGCAGCGTGGCCGGCGTCCTGCCCGTCACGCGCTGGGTGGGCCGGCCGATCGGCGACGGCCGACCCGGGCGCTGGACGCTCCGAGCACGCGTCGACCGGGAGGCCTTCATCGCGCGGGAACCGACGGCGTGAAGCGCGACGAGCTGATCAGACGGACGCGGCAGCTGATCGACGAGGGCGAGCGGCTCCGGGCGGCGCCCTCGCTGGCGGCCCTCCAGCTGTGGCTCCAGCTCTCGGACGACCTGCTCGCCACGGCGTGGGGGAGCATGGATCGCTACCACCTCGCGTGGCTCCTCGTCGGCAAGCCGCAGGGCATCGTGCGCGGCCGCCCGATGACGGCCGACGAGGAGGCCGCCTATGTGCGCGAGGTGGCCGATCAGAAGACGGCCGCGCTGCGGATGAGCCTCGACGCGGCCGAGCGCCAGGGGATGCCGTTCGTGGGCGAGAGCGGCGGCGTGGCGCCGGGGCAGGGGATGGGTCGCCTGCCGTCCGAGTCCGGCCTGGTGGACCGAGTGGCCGAGGCGCGCCGGCGGGCCGGCGACCACGGCGGCCACGAGGGTCCGAGCGCGCCGCGGCCGAAGCGGATGGAGCGGTGACCGTCGACTCGACCCCGGCCTATCCCCCGCCGGCCTTGATCGACTGGTTCATCGGCGCCTTGTCCACCCGCGTGGCGTAGCAGATCACCTTGCGGTCGCCGCCCTCCCAGCCCTCGTCGGTCGGTGTGAAGAAGCCCATGCCCATGGTGGGCTCCGTATCGAAATCCAGCCCGGTGTAGCTGTTGAAGGCCGGGACGCAGTTCGACCCGATGAACGTGTCCCACTCGGAGTCACCGGGATACGGTGCATCGTCCGGCGCGGTGTGATCCACGACCAGGACCACCTCCCCGGAGTGCGGGTCGGAGCACGGCTGGTGCTGGACGTCGTCAACCGTCTCGCTCGACGAGGTCGGAACGTCGAAGCAGTCGCCCGCCTGCAGGTCGCCCGCGTTGCTCGACAGGCGGTCCCGGAGCAGGAACGCCCCGAGCGCGATGGCGGCGATGATCGCCAGCCGGATGCCGATCCCTTTCACGTGGCCTTCTCCCCGGTGAACAGTGCCCCGCGGTAGGCGGCTCCGCGTCCGGCTGTCACCCATGGTACGTGGACGACGAGGACCGTCGAGCCCTCAACAATCCCGGTGCAACACCACCTGGTCGTCCCCTTCCCGGTTCCAGTCCGTGCGCGACGGTGTGCCGTACAGCGGCCGTGTGCCGGGCCCGTCGTCCACTCGGAACCCGACGGCGCGGAGGAAGGCCAGGGCCGCCGGATCGCCCGGCCACGCGATCGTCGTGGCGTGCCGCGCTCCGCGCTCGTGCGCCTGTGAGATCCAGCGGTCGACGAGCGCGCGCCCGATCCCACGGCGACGGTGGCTGGGCGACACACCCACGAGATGGAGGTACGCCTCCGCCGGCCGGTCCTGGCTGACGAATCCGATGGCGAAGCCGACCGCCGATGCGCTCCCGTCGCGCTCCGCCATCACGGAGGTGCCGGCGAAGTGTTGAAGCCACAACCGCGGCAGCGAGGCCTGCATGTGGCGCCCCCACCACTCGTCCACGACCCCGACCAGCCCCGCATGGTCTTCCTCGACCGGTGTCCGGAGGCGGATGGCGCCCTCGCGCCCGCTCATCGGGCGGTCCACCAGGCGGTGGCAACGGCCGCGAGGAGCTGGAGCGGCACGAGGACGCCCCAGGTCTGGACGAGGTAATCGACCAGGCCCAGCACGCCGCCCTCGCTCCGGGCCACCAGCCAGAGACCGATCTGCGCGAGCAGCACGCCGTCCGCCGCGAGCACGCTGGCGATCGCGCGCCGGGCCCCGGGGCTCCTGGGGGCCGTCGCCAGCACCCGGCCGATCGCCCAGCCCATCACGGCGGCGACGACGAGCAGTCCGGCGCTCAACGCCAGGAGCCCGCCGAGCACCACCAGCATCAGGGCGCCCGCGAGCGAGATGACCACGCCGAGCGAGATGGCGGATGCCGGCCTCGAGCTGGCGGCGCGGCCCCCTTTGCCGCGGTCGCTTCCCGCCTCCGCCTCGCCGTTCGATCCCCGGTCCAGGGCCGCCTGCGCGCCCGCTCGCGAGGCATATCGCTCGCCCGGCGGTCGGTCCAGCCGCTGCCGCGGCGTCCTCGCGGGTCGGCGGTCGCCCGGGTCGGTGGGTCGGTCCACGCTCGGCATCGTAGTCGGTCCGATCGAACGGCTGGCACGCTAGACTCTCGCCGATGAGCCACCCCACGCTCGGTCGCCCGCCCCGCGACATGCGGGCCGGCCATCCAGACGCCGCCCTGCGCCTTCGGGCGGAACGTGGCCGGATCGGTGCGCGAGCGCTGGAGATCGCGGTCGAGATCGATCCGTCCATCGCGGTTCGACACGGCGAGCTCGGCCTGCGCAAGCTCCTCCGGGACACCGAGCCGCTGATCGAGCGGCTTGCCATCGCACTGGCGGCGGACGATCGCATGGCCGTCGCGGCCTATGCGGACTGGGTCGTGGTGCCATACCGCCGCCGCGGCGTCCCGATGGACGACCTCGCCCACCTGTGCGAGGGCCTCGCCCGCGCCACGCCCGCCATCCTCTCCCCGCTGGAGCAGGCGCGCGCGGAGGACGCGCTCGAGCAGGCGGCCCGTGTCTTCCGCTGGCATCGGCGGCTCGCCGGCGACGCTCGCCGGCGCAACAAGCTCCTGGCATTCCTCTACAAGGGCGCCTGATGACGATCAAGTGGGTCAAGGTCGATCCGCTGGTGATGAACGGCGAGCCGTTCTGCTACGGGACCCGGATCACCGTCCGCCAGCTGCTCGAGCTCCGGCGCAGCGGGTTCGGGCTCCTCGAGCTGCTCAAGGACCATCCGGAGCTGCGGACCGTCGGGATCGCCGCGGCCTACGCGTTCGCCGCCCGGAACCGGGAGCGATATGCGGAGTTCTTCGAGCCGGACGGCTCACTGGCGGGTCCGGGCTACACGGAGGCCGAGGCGGCCGGACTGCCGCCCCAGTACCGGCTGCCGGCCATCGTCATCAAGCCGCGGCCGGCCCCCGGGGTTGCCTCCGGCTGACCTCGGCCGGCTCGCCGCGGGTCGATGGTAGGCTTTGGAGAACGCATTCCCGGAGTACCGCCATGACCGATACCGCCACCGATCCCAAGCTGACCGCGACGCCGGCCGCCGATAAGACCCCCGGTGCTGCTGCCGCCGCCGACCCGGCCGTGGACGCGGACGCCGCGCCGGCCGCCGGCGCACCCGTGTTCGATGCCGAGCGCCGGGCGACGGAGCTCGCGATCCTCGACGCGCTCCGCGCCGTCGTCGATCCCGAGATCGGCATGAACGTGGTGGAGCTCGCGCTGATCAGGCAGATCATCCTCGGCACGGACGAGACCGAGATCAAGATGATCCTGACGACCCCGTTCTGCCCGTATGCCGGGTCGATGATCCAGCAGGTCAAGGAGCAGGCGGAGTCCGTCGTCGACCACTCCGTGAAGGTGACCCTGCTCGCCGAGCGCTGGGACCCGCGCGACGCCGGCCTGATGTGGTGACCGGCCGTGCCCAACCGGCTCTCCTTCGATTCGGCGGTCGCCACCGGAGCCGGTGACGACGGCTCGACCGGGCTCCTCTACGGTGGCGAGCGGATCGCCAAGGACGACCTCCGAACCGAGGCCTACGGCACGATCGACGAGGCCGTCGCCGCCCTGGGGCTCGCCCGCGCCCGCCTCGGGCTGAAGGAGGAGTACGGCGTCCTGTCGCCGGCCCTGCGGCCGATCCGGGGCCTCGTGCTCCGGTTCCAGCGGGAGCTGTTCGTCGTCGCCGCGGAACTGGCCACCAACCCGGAGGCGTGGGACCGCCTCGAGGACGGGAAGACGCGCGTGTCAGCCGGCATGGTGGCCGGGCTCGACCAGGTGCTCCGCGATCTCGAGGCGCACGTCACGATGCCCCGCCAGTTCGTCGTCCCCGGTGAGACGGCCACCAGCGCCGGGATCGAGCTGGCCCGGACGATCGTCCGGCGGGCCGAGCGGCGGGCGGTGGCGCTGGGTCGGGAGGGGTTGATCCCCGGGCCCCACCTGCTACCGTACCTGAACCGGCTGGCCGATCTGCTCTGGGTGCTCGCTCGAGCTGCCGAACAGGCAGAGGACCGGCAGGCAACCCCGTCGCACGCAAATCGGCGCCGAGGGGGCGCCCGCGAGAACGAGAACAGGAGCACACCGCAATGACCGCGCAGAACCCGCCCACCTTCGGATCGGCCGAGGTCGGCCTCCGACCATCGCCCGAGCTGTCCGCGCAGGTCCTCACGCAGGCGTTCGTCTGGATGTTCGCCGGGATCCTGCTGTCGGCGGCCGTCGCCTTCGTCGTCCAGGGCAGCGATCAGCTGATCCGGTTCGCCGGCCGCAATATCATGATCCTGTTCATCGTCCAGATCGGGCTGGCGCTCGGGATCCAGTTCCTGATCCGGCGGCTCAACGCCGTCGTGGCGCTGGCGCTGTTCTTCGTGTACGCGGCGTCGCTGGGGCTCACGATCGGGCTGATCGTGTCGTTCTACACCTCCACCTCGGTGGCCACGGCGTTCCTGAGCGCGGCCAGCATCTTCGGCGCGGCGGCGCTGTACGGCTACACCACCAAACGGCCGCTGACCCAGGTGCGCGGCTTCATCGGCATCGCGATGATCGGCTGGCTCGTCGCCGTCGGCGTCAACCTGTTCATCGGCGGCGGCACCTTCGGGATCATCCTGTCGATGGTCACCGTCGTGCTGTTCACGGTGCTGACGGCCCTCACCGTCAAGGACATCTCGAACGGCGGCTACATCGCCCTCGCCGGCTCGCCGGAGCGGGCGGCGGTTCTCGGGGCGGTCCACCTGTACATCGGCTTCATCAACATCTTCCTGTCGCTGCTCAACCTGATGGGCGACCGCGACTGATCCCCACCAGCCCCGCGCGGAAGCCGGCCTTCGGGCCGGCTTCGTTGTTCCTGAGCGAGGTGGCCGGCGGCTGCCCGGCCCCCGACTTTGCTTTATTCAGCAACCCCCGTGGTACGCGGACAGCGCCCAGTCCGGCGACAGGCTGCTGGGGCGGCTTGGCCCCCGCTCGGTAGCTGCCAAGGGCTGGCAGGAGGTCGGGAACCTGACCTGACGGACGATGTGACGCGCTCCGCTGCGTCCCGTACCGCGGGGGTTGCTATGCGTCGCAAGCGGACTGCCCAGCCCGAAGTTGCTTCATCTAGCGACCCTCGTGGTGCGCGGACAGCGCCGATTCCGGCAAACAAG
Organism: Chloroflexota bacterium; assembly: GCA_013695255.1. GTDB lineage: Bacteria > Chloroflexota > Limnocylindria > Limnocylindrales > CSP1-4 > JACDAV01. The sequence goes on along the minus strand of JACDAV010000138.1, from coordinate 7,229 downwards.
GGTGTCGGTGCGGTCTAGGGCGGTTTGGGCCCGCTTGGTAGCTGCCCAGGGCTAACAACAGGCGGGAAGCCTGCCGTGACGGACGACTTCACGCGCCCCGCTGCGTCCCGTACCACGGGGCTTCTGACACGACCTGGCGGGTGGACACGCCTGGGCGAGCGGCGGCCCCACTCCGGCGCTTCAGCCGCCGTCGAGCCAGTGCAGCGCCATCGCGGCATACAGCGCCGCGCCCAGCGCCATCGGTGCCTCGTCGAAGACCACCCGGTTCGAGTGGTTCTGGGGCGCCGTCGACGGTTCGAGGCCGGCGGGCCGCGCGCCGATGAAGGCGAATGCCCCGCGGACGCGCTGCAGGACGTAGGAGAAGTCCTCGGCGCCCATGATCGGGTGCTCCATCGGCCGCAGGACCTCGGTCCCAGCCACGGCGGCTGTCACGTGCTCGACCTCGGCCGCGGCGTCCGGGTCGTTGTACGTGACCGGATAACCGGGTTCGAGCTCCACCTCGGCCGACACGCCATGGGCGGCGGCGACGCCCTCGGCAACCCGGCGGATGAGCGCCCGTCCGGCCTCGCGCGTCTCGTCGGACACGGTCCGCATCGTGCCCTCGATGAACGCCGTCTCGGGAATGATGTTGGTCGTCGTCCCCGCGGTCACGTGCGCGATCGTGATGACGGCCGGGTCGAAGGCGTGGATCTCTCGGGTGACCGCGGTCTGCAGCGCGAGCACGATCTCGGCCGCCACGGTGATCGGGTCGGCGGCCAGGTGCGGTGCCGACGCGTGTCCGCCTCGGCCGCGAACCCGGATCCGGATCGTGTCGCCGGCCGCCAGGAGCGCGCCCGGCCGCAGGTTGACCGTGCCGGTCTCGTAGCGCGTGCCGATGTGCAGGCCGAACGCGCCGACGACCGGCCCTGGCGCCTGCTCGAGCAGGCCCTCCTCGAGCATCACCCGCGCGCCGTGGAAGCCCTCTTCGCCCGGCTGGAACATCAGGAGGACGTTGCCGGCAAGAAGCTCGCGCCGTTCGATCAGCAGGCGCGCGCCGCCGAGCAGCATCGCCACGTGGGTGTCGTGCCCGCAGGCATGCATGACGCCGGGGGTCGCCGACGCGAACGGCAGGTCCGTCTCCTCCAGCAGCGGCAGCGCGTCCATGTCGGCCCGCAGCAGGACCGTGGGACCGGGCCGTCCCCCCTCGATCACCGCCGTCGCCGAGCTGGTGCGGACGCCGAGCCGGGGCTCCAGGCCGAGCTCGCGCAGCTGCTCGACCACCATGGCCTGGGTGACGGGCAGCTGAAGCCCCACCTCCGGCTGCGCGTGGAGCCGCCGCCGGACGTCGACGATCTGTGGCAGCCGCTCGCGGGCGGCCGGCAGCAGCGTCGCAAGGGCCGCGGTCATGCACCCGCCTCGGCGCCACGCGCCTGCCGGATCTGCTCGGCGTGGTCGTGCGCATGGCCGGCATAGATCGAGAGCCAGTCGTCGACCGAGTACCGCCCGGATTCCGTGTGGGTCCCGCTGCGGTCCCACTCCTCGGGAGTGAGCGTCTCGAGGAGCTGGAGGCTGGCGGCTCGGACCGCGCGCAGCACGGCGAGCGACGGCCCGATCGGCCGGTCGTAGTGCAGCCGACGGGCGTACTCCGGCTCGTCGTAACCCTGGATCGTGGGGCCGTCCTCGGCGATCAGTCGGCGGAGTCGGACATAGGCGGTCGCCTCGCTGTCCGCCAGGTGGTGGACGACCTCGCGCGGTGTCCAGCCGCCGGACGAAGGCCGCCGGTCGAGCTGCTCATCGGCGATGCCGGCAAGGGCTCCCTCGACGGCGTCGTAGCCGAGTCGGAAACGGTCGAGCAGGGCTGTGCGGTCGGTCGTCATCGGCGGAGTATCGTCGCTGCCGTCACCCGCGGTTCAGCCCTGCGCTCCGCCGGTGAAGTTCCAGCTGGCGAGGTGGAGCGCCGGCACGAGGTACGCGCCCTCGAAGCCGCCGCTGACCAGCTCCCGCCCGGAGCCGACGCCCCGCACGGCGCCCGGCCCGAGCGCCTCGAGGAACGACTGCGTGAAGCGCAGGTTGGCGACCGGGCGGACGATCCGGCCGTCCTCGACGAGCCAGGCACCGTTGCGGGTGAGGCCGGTCACGACCTGCGTCCGAGGATCCAGGATCCGCGTGTACCAGAAGTCGGTGACCAGCACACCTCGCTCCACGCCGGCCAGCAGCTCCTCCGTCGAGCGATCCCCCGCCGCCATCACGACGTTCGACGGCAGCGCTCCCCAGGCGTCGCCGCCCTCGATCGAATGACCGGTGCTCTCCGTGCCGGCGCCGCTCGCGGTTCGGCGGTTGTGGAGGACCGCCCGGGTCACGCCGCGCTCGACCACGTCGACCCGCCGTTTCGGCGTGCCCTCGGCGTCGAACGCAACGCCGACCTGGCCGGGGTCCGTCGCGTCGTCGGCGAAGGAGATCGCCGGATCGAACTGTGCCTCGCCGATTCGAGCGAACGAACGGCCCTCCTCGAGCGCGCGGCCGTTGAAGCCGTAGACGAACAGGAACTGGAGCAGGTTCGAGACGCACTGCGGCTCCAGGACGACCTCGTATCGACCGGGCTCGAGGTCCTGCGCATCGGACGCCTGGCGGGCCTTCTCGGCCGCCCGGCCGCCGGCCGCCGCGCCGTCGAGGTCGCCGAGGCGCATGGACGCAGCCCGTCCCGAGCCGTCCGCCGTGGCGGTCCTGGCGATGCCGTCCAGGGACGCGGCCGTCGCGCGACCGTTCAGTCGCTGGCCGGCGGTGTTGGCGAACGCTGTCACGGTCGCCTCGGTCTCGCAGGCTCCGGCCGTCTCGAGGCCGTCCGCCGCGCCGACGAACGCCGCCACCCGGCGCGCCCGCTCGTTCGGGGACGCGTCGGCCGTCGCCTGGTCCCAGTGGTCAGGGTCCGGTGCGTGGGAGACGGGTGCGACGCCCGGCCAGTCGGCGTCGGGCGCGCTGGCCCGCGCCGCCTCGAGAGCGCCGTCCACGAGGCGTGCCAGCCCGTCCTCGTCCGGCGGCCCGTCGAACGACGACGCCGCCACCCGGCCGTCGACGGCCACTCGCAGCAGGACGTGCGACAGCTCCTCGGCCACGTTCTGGTGGATCGAGCTGTTGGCGAAGCGGGTCAGCGCCTGGTTGCCCGTCCGGACGGTGACCTCCGCCTCGGCTGACGAGGCGCGCGTCCGGACGAGCTCGAGGACGCGATCGGCCGTCGCCTCCGATGGCTGCGCGCTCACCCTCGGACTCCCACCCGGATGCCGCGGAACCGGCACGGGACCGAGGGATGCCCCGTGTGCCCGACCTGCATCGGCTGGCCCTTGCCGCAGTTGGGCGTGCCCCAGAACGTCCACTCGGAGCGGTTGCCGAGCATGTCCAGCGAGCCCCAGAAGCGCGGGCCGATCCCGGTGTAGGTCGGGTTCCTGAGCAGCCGGCCGCGCCTGCCGCCCCTGATCTCCCAGCCGATCTCGCAGCCGAACTGGAAGTTCAGCCGCTTGTCGTCGATCGACCACGACCGGTTCGTGTCCATGAAGATGCCGTCGTCCGTCGCGGCGATCATCTCGTCAAGCGACTGCTCGCCCGGCAGCAGCCCCACGTTCGTCATCCGCACCATCGGGATCCGGTTGTAGCCGTCCGCCCGGACGGCGGCCCCGCTCGGCATCCCCGCCTGGGCCGCCGAGTCGCGGCCACTCAGCGCGCCGACCCAGAGGCCCTGCCGGACGATGTCGACGGGGTGGGCCGGCGTCCCCTCGTCGTCGTAGCCGAAGCTGCCGAGCGCGCCGGGGAGCGTTGCGTCCGCCGTGATGTTCATGAGCTCGCTGCCGAAGCGCAGGCTGCCCAGCTGCCGGAGATCGAGCCAGGACGTGCCCGCGAACGCCGCCTCCCAGCCGAGGATCCGGTCGAGCTCGACCGCGTGCCCGACGGACTCGTGGATCTGGAGGGCCATCTGCTCCGAGCCGAGGATGAGGTCCGTTGCGTCAAGGGCCGGGCAGGCGTCCGCCGTCAGGAGCTGCCGGGCCTCCTCCGCGATCCGCGGCGCGTTGCCGGGCAGGTCCAGCTCCCGCACCAGCTCCCAGCCCCGCGTCCCGTACTGGCCGCGGATCCCCGGATACGAGCGCCGCTGGGTCTCCGCCTCGCCGACCGCGGTGGCGCTCATCGCCGCCCCGCACTCGACGATGTGCTGGTCGATCCGGTGACCCTCGCTGCTGGCCAGCCACTTGCGGGTGTCCCAGATGTCGTGGCTGGCCTCGGCGACGTCGGCGCCGTGGTCCAGCATCGCCCGCGTCACGCTCTCCAGCAGGTCCCCCTTCTCGGCCACGGTCACGCTCCACGGGTCCTCGAGGACCTCGCTGGCCCACGATCCCTGCGCGGGTTCGACCGGCGCAAGCTCCAGGTCCCGCCCCGGGACCAGCGTCGACGCCCGAGCGACCTTCGCCGCTTCCTCGCCGGCACGTCTGGCAGCAGCCGGGGTGACGTCCGGGACGGCGAAGAAGCCCCAGCTGCTCCCGATCAGCGCCCGGACGCCGATGCCCGCGCGCTCAGCGCGCTCGAGGCTCTCGACGGCCCCGTTGCGGGCGGCCATCGACTCCGTCCGCATCTCCATCACCCGGGCATCGGCGTACCGAGCGCCGGCGTTGAGGGCGGCCTCGACGGCCGCTGAGGCAAGGTCATGCATGCCGCAGATCGTAGGCTGCCCGCCCTCGCCGTGCGCTGCGCTGGGGCCGCCGAGTCTCAGCCATGACGCGGACCGTCGTCGCGGTCCAGGAGGAGTGCGAACCGCTCGGCCGGTGACAGCGCCGCGACGCGGGCCGCGTCGCGCGTCAGGGCGACGAGGAACGTCTCGTCGAGGGCCGCGAAGGGGCCGAAGGTCAGGTAGCGCACCCTTCGCAGCCGGAGGTGCGCGCCCTCGAGGACATGCTCCGGATCCGCCATCCAGGCGCCGTACTCGAACCCGAGGTGGACGTGAGCTGGCTCCGGCGCGACGTAGGCGAAGTACCGCGACCGCCGCCCGAGGGGCATGTCATAGCCGATCAGGTTCCAGCCACCGCGCACCCGCTCGACGGCATCGGGAACCGCGCCACGAACGACCGCGCGGAGCGTTTCAGCTGTCCGGCGGATGCCGTCGGGACAGGCCGCGAGCAGCACGTCCGCGGGGATCTCGTCCACGGCCCGATCGTGTCCGACGTTCCGGGCGGGACGTGTCAGGTTTGGTCCCGTGACGCGACGTTCAGGACGGCGGTCGCAGGCCCAAGGCCCGCGCGGCCCACGGCAGTGCCGTTCGCGACTGCAGGAGCTGCAGGGGCCGCACATGTGGCGCTTCGACGATCGGCGGGTCCCCGGCGCGCGAGCAGAAGTAGCCGGCGACCCACGCCGCGAGCTCCGGGGCGTCGGGCAGGATCTCCTCGGGCGACGGCCCGCCCTCGGCGTGGAGGCTCGGCAGCCAGAAGGCGACGTCGAGAACCGGGTTGGCAATCGTGGCATGGTTCCAGTCGATCAGGATCGCTGCGCCGTCACGGAAGCACAGGTTGTCGCTGCGCACGTCGCCGTGAACGAGCGCTTCACCCGCCAGCGGCGCGTCGGCCTCCGCTCGCGCCAGCGCCGGGAGTGTCTGCTCGAGCCACGGAGCGGAGCACAAGCCCAGCCGTAGAAACGGCTCCGGGTCCGCTGCGACACTCGTCCAGGCGCGGGTGGTCTCCGGCTGGAACGGACGCAACGCGGCAATCGGCGCCGTCTCACGCACCGCCTGGAGGGCATCCAGCACCGCCTGGATCCGGTCGGCAGACCAGGGTGGGGGCCACTCGGCCAACGAGAGGTCCTCCTGAGCGAGCACCGGCCGGCGCCCGTCGTCCGAGAACCCGACGACGCGCGGCATGAAGGGCGCTGCGATCGAGACGAGGTTGCGGTGCTCGGTCCGGAGCCACTCGGCGGTCGCGGCGGTCGAGCCGATCTTCACAAAGGCGCTGCGGCGCGCGTCCGAGACGATCCAGCGAGCGCCGGCAGCAGTCTTGCCCCGGTCGCCCGCCGCCGGCCGGGCACTGGTGGGGCGCCACCCCAGGGCCCGCTCGGCACGCTCCACATCGGCGGTGTCCATCACGCTCATGTGACCGCCACGGGGGACGCCGTCGAGATGGAGATGCGCACGCGGGGATGATGCACGGTCGACGGCGCGTGGGCGAGCACGCGCTCGACCCGCTCGAGGCTCTCGACGGCTCTGTTCCGGGCGGCCATCGACTCCGCCCGCATCTCCATCATCCGGGCTTCGGCGTATCGAGCGCCGGCGTTAGGCGCGGCGTCGACGGGCCACCCCCAGGCGGGTGCGTCACGGGCAGGCGCGTCCACACTGGTCCACCTCGGCGATCAACGCGCCCTGCGCGTCCCGGCCCTCGATCCGGAAGACGGCTTCGCCCGACGGCCACCACGTGACGAACCAACCCTTCGCCACCGACGGCGTGACGATCGTTCCGTCGGCGAGAACCACCCGGACAGAGACGATCGGGGCGCGGGTGCTTCCGTGCATCGTGAGCTCGCCGGGGCCCGCCCCCCGGCGCACGCTCGCTGCGGCGCTGACGAGCCTGATCGCCCGATTCAGCGGATGCGGCTCGTCGGGGTAGTGCCCACCGCCGACGAGCTCCAGCCGCCCTCCCACGACCCGGAGGTCGCAAAGGGAGTGTTCGGACTTCGCGGGATGTGCGAACAGCAGGCGCAAGCGGCCGCCGCCGCGCACGTCTGCGAATTGGAACCGATGCCCCGCTGGCACCATTCTCTCGGCGACCGAGCCCGCCCGACAGGCGGCCTCTCCCGCGCGGATGAGCTCCCGTGGCGCCTCGACGGGCCGCGGCTGCCACGGTCCGGCCACGGCGGCCACGTCCCCGGTCGGACCCGGCACCGGCATCGCCTGGCACGCCGCCCCGACGAGGCTGACGGCAGCGAGCATCGTGCCCAAGGCGGCCGGTCGCCAGCGCGTCATGCGAAGCGTCCTGGTCACGGCCACAGCGTGCGCGTCGGCGTCAAGGATCGTCCGGCCACGATTGACGATCCCGGACCGAGCGCCCTAGACTAATCCCGACCAGATCACTCGGGATTGAGGCTACTAGCCTGACGACGACAGCGACCACGCCACTCCGCCCGGTCTTCCACGGCAGCGGCGCCGTGGCGTTCTCGACCAAGGGCGAGTATGGCGTGCGGCTGATGGTCCAGCTTGGACGCCACTTCGGCACCGGGCCGGCGAGCCT
>JACDAV010000121.1 GCA_013695255.1 Chloroflexota bacterium | reverse complement strand
GGTCGCTGCCTGACGATGATCGGGTCAGGTGGTGATGCTCTAGGCGTCCGGCTCGGCGGACGCATCGGGGGTCGGTCGGTCGACGCCCGGGCCACCCCATTGACCGTGACCCTGGCCGTGGCCGTGGGCGCCTCGCGCCGGTCCGAAGCCGAAGCCGCGAAGCGAGCGGAGCTCGTCCTCGGTGAGCCGGCCGTCGTCGAGATAGGCGTCCAGGTTTCGTAGCGGGTGGTCCGCCGGGAGCTGTGCCAGCTCGTCCGGCGACAGCGTTCGGTCCTCGAGGAATGTGCGCATCCGCTCGTGCAGCGCCTCCGCCTCCGCGCGCAGCTCCTCGTGGCGCGTCTGGACGGCATCCGTGATCGCGTCGGCCTGGGCCTGTTCGATCGTTCCGTCGGCGACGAGGTCGTCGAGGACGTCGGTCAGGAGTGACCCGACCCCGGCCGTCGCCTGCGCCGTCGCCTCGGCGACCGCCGCGCCGGGGCCGGTCTGGGCGAGGACCACGGTCGCGCCCCCGACGAGCAGCAGTGCGGCGAGCGGGATCCCGATGAGCTTGCGTTTCATCTCGTGTCTCCTGGCTGGTGGCCCGCCGTTCGGCGGTCCCGTGGTCGAGACCGTATGGCCGGTTGCTCGGCGTCAGCCGATGATTGGCTGTGAGTCGGCTGACAATCTGATCGTCAGCGGGATGGCGGGGCCTGGGCCTCGGGCGCAAGCGGGAGGGTCACGACGAAGGTCGCTCCGCCGCCGGGCGTCGCCTCGTGACCCACGGAGCCACCGTGCGCCTGGGCCACGCTGGCCGCGATCGACAGCCCCAGCCCGGAACCACCACGATCGCGCGAGCGCCCGGGATCCGCCCGGAAGAAGCGATCGAACACCCGCTCGCCGAGCGCCGGATCGATGCCCGGTCCGCGATCCGCGACGCGAAGGAGGGCTCGGCCGTCACTCGCCTCGAGGCTGACCTCGGCCGGCGTGTCGGTTGGCGTGTGAACCCGGACGTTGGCAAGCAGATTGCCGATCACCTGCCGCAGCCGGTCCTCGTCGCCGGTCACGCGAATGCCCGGCCGGACGGCGTCGGTGATCGGGCGGTCCGGCTGGAGCAGCCGGGCATCGGCGACGGCGTCGGCGACGAGGAGGCTGAGGTCGACCGGCTCCCGGCGCAACGGACGGCCCTGGTCGAGACGCGCCAGCAGCAGCAGGTCCTCGACCAGGCCACCCATCCGGCGACTCTCGGTGCCGATGCGGGCCATCGCCCGGTCGAGCGCCTCCCGCTCGCCCAACCCGCCGGCGCGGTACAGGTCGGCGTAGCCGCGCACGGTCGTCAGCGGCGTCCGCAGCTCGTGCGAGGCGTCGGCGACGAACTGCCGCAGACGGTTCTCGCTGCGCTCCCTGGCGTCGAGGGCCGTGCGCTGCTGCTCGAAGGCGCCCTGGATCTGGTCCAGCATCTGGTCGAACGCCGAGCCCAGCCGCCCGACCTCACTCCGGTCGTTGGGCAGGTCCGCCCGTCGAGACAGGTCGCCGGCGGAGATCGTGTCGGCCGTCCGGGCGATCGTCTCGAGCGGCCGCAGGCCCTGCCGGATGACGAGGAATGCGACGGCGAGGGCAGCGCCGAGGATGGTCAGCCCGACGATGACGAGGTTCCGAAGGAGCGCCCGGATCGGTCCGTCGACCAGGCGCATGGGGGCGGCCACGACGGCCGTCGTGCCGCCATTGCCGGGGAAGACACGCACGCGGTAGGTCGTCGAGCCGTCGGGCGAGGTTCGCTCCAGGATCCGACCGTGGTGCGGTCCGCCGTCGGCGGCATCCAGCCCGTCGAGCGTTGGCAGCGGGTCCGGCGACGCGACCGGGCCGGAGGGCCGTGAGGTTACGGTGCCGTGGCGATCGATGGCGATGAGCGCGAACCGCCGCCCGCCCCCCGCGTCCTCGAACGGTGGCCCCGGCCCGCTCGCACCGAACCCCACCGCGCGGAGCTCGTCGTCCAGCTGGTCGATCAGGTTGGCGCGCGTGAACTGGACGACGAGCACTCCGGCGAGGAGGAGGGCGAGCGCGACGAGGCCGCCGAGCGACAGGACCAGCCTGGCGCGGAGCGTCACCGATCAGACCGTGTCGGAGCGCAGGACGTACCCGAAGCCGCGGACCGTGCGGATCAGCGGCGGGCCGAGCGGGTCGAGCTTGCGGCGCAGGTAGCTGACGTACGTCTCCACGACGTTCTCGTCGCCGTTGAAGTCGTACTGCCACACGTGGTCGAGGATCTGCTGCTTGGAGAGGACGCGCTCCGGGTTGAGCAGGAAGTAGCGGAGCAGCCGGAACTCGGTCGGGGAGAACATGAGCTCCTGGCCAGCGCGCCAGACCTGGTGGCGGTCCTCGTCCATCTCGAGGTCGAGGTACCGGAGCCGCGCGTCGTGGACCTCGCCCGGGCCCCGGGTGCGCCGGAGCAGGGCGCCGATCCGGAGGGTCAGCTCCTCGAGCGAGAACGGCTTCGTGACGTAGTCGTCACCGCCCCTGATGAAGCCCGCGACCCGGTCCTCCTCCGCGTCCCGCGCCGTGAGGAAGATGACCGGCACGAAGTCGCGGCTCTCGCGCAGGCGCCGGCAGACCTCGAAGCCATCCATGTCGGGCAGCATCACGTCCAGGATCACGACATCCGGCGCCGAGCGACCGGCCGCCTCGAGCGCCGCCAACCCGTTGGCGGCCGTGGTGACCTGGTAGCCCATGTACCGGAGGGCGGTCGAGAGCAGCTCGGTGATCGCCGGCTCGTCGTCGACAACGAGGACACGGGCCACGGGTGCGGCTGGACGGCCGGAGGCGGGTTCGATCACGGGGCGACGCGACGGGACGAGGGTGGAAGACATGTCATGTGGTATCTGATCCTCTCAACCTTGGAGGATGCTGTGAACCCGCCCGGAAGTCGGCCGGAAGCTCCGCGAGACGTCCTGGACACCCCCGTCAGTCGCCGGCGCTGCGACTGGGATGCCGCGTGGGCCGACCCGGTCTACCTTGCCTACCACGACGAGGAGTGGGGCGTCCCGGTCGGGGACGAGCGACACCTCTTCGAGCTGCTCTGTCTCGAGGGGGCCCAGGCCGGGCTGTCCTGGTCGACGATCCTTCACCGGCGAGCGGCGTATCGGCGCGCGTTCGACGCGTTCCGGCCGGAGATCGTGGCCGCCTACGGCCCGGCAGACGTGGAACGGCTCCTCGTTGACAGCGGGATCGTCCGCAACCGGGCAAAGATCGCGGCCGCGATCGGCAACGCACGGGCCGTCATGGCA
>JACDAV010000118.1 GCA_013695255.1 Chloroflexota bacterium | reverse complement strand
CGTCCGGGACGGCCAGATCGGCGAGGTGCGGCTGGTCACCGGTCACTACTTCCAGGACTGGCTGCTGCTCGACACGGACTGGAACTGGCGGCTGGAGCCTGAGCACGGCGGGGCGCTGCGGGCCGTGGCCGACATCGGCTCCCACTGGATCGACTTGATGGGCGCGATCACCGGCCAGCGGCTGACCGCGGTGATGGCCGACCTCGCGACGTTCATTCCCGTCCGCCAGCAGCCCGCCGGCCGGGTCGAGACGTTCTCGCAGCAGCGGGCCGCGGACACGGTGCCGCGCGAGATCCGGACCGAGGACGCGGCGACGATCCTGCTCCGCTTCGAGAATGGGGCCCGCGGCGCGGTGGCGATCTCCCAGCTGAGCGCCGGCCGCAAGAACTCGCTGCGCTACGAGATCGACGGGTCGACCGGCGCCGCGGCCTGGGACTCGGAGACGCCGGACCACCTCTGGCTCGGCCACCGGGACCGGCCCAACGAGGTCCTGCTGCGCAACCCGGCGCTGATGGGCGCGGCCGGCCGCTCGGCCGCCACGCTGCCCGGCGGGCACGTCGAGGGCTTCGGCGACACGTTCCCGGCCCTGTTCCGTGCCGTCTACGCGGACGTCGTGGCGGGCCGGATGTCCGAGCGGCCGGCGTACGCGACATTCGAGGACGGCCACGAGGAGATGCTCGTCGGCGACGCGGTCCTGCTGAGCGCGCGGGAGGGCCGCTGGATCGACGTCGCCAGGACCCCCCGGACGGCAGTCACCCGGATCGAGCCGGTGATGGAGGAGATCGCGACCCGATGAAGCTCGGCCTCCTGACCGCCCCGTTCCCGGACACACCCCTCATGGATGTGGCGGGCTGGGCCGCGGCGAACGGCTTCGACAGCCTCGAGATCGCGTGCTGGCCGCCGGCCGCGGGCGCCACCCGGCGCTATGCCGGGACCTCGCACATCGACGTGACGGACCTGTCCGAGACGCGCGCGACGGAGATCGTCGGCGAGATCGGCGGCAAGGGCCTGTCGATCTCGGGCCTCGGCTACTACCCCAATCCGCTGCACCCGGACCCCGTCCAGCGGGAGGCGATGATCGGCCACCTGCGGCAGGTGATCGTGGCCGCCGGCCGGATGGGCGTCCCGTTCGTCAACACGTTCATGGGCGGCGACAGGACGAAGACCCAGGACCAGAACTGGCAGGAGGCGACCCGGGTGTGGCCGGACATCGTCAGCCACGCGCAGGACAACGGGGTCCGGCTCACGATCGAGAACTGCCCGATGATCTTCAGCGACAACGAGTGGCCGGCCGGGCACAACATCGCCTGGTCGCCGTACATCTGGCGCCGGATCATCGAGACCTGGGGCGGCACGGTGGGGCTCAACTACGACCCGTCGCACCTCGTCTGGCTGATGATCGACCAGGAGCGGTTCATCGGCGAGTTCGGGCCGCACATCCTCCACGTCCAGGCCAAGGACGTGTTGATCGACCGCGACGGGCTGTACGAGCGCGGCACGCTGTCCGGCGGGATCGGCTGGCAGGTCCCGCGGCTGCCGGGTCTCGGCGATGCCGACTGGGGCCGGATCATGGCCGCGCTCTACCGGGTCGGGTACGACGGCGACGTGATCGTCGAGCACGAGGACCGCGACTTCGAGGCCACGGACGCGCTGATCAAGCGCGGCTTCCTGATCGCCCGCGACAACCTCCGGCCATTCATCCCCGTGGAGACGCCATGACCGAGCTGCCCGCGCACCTGACCGAACGAGACGTCGCGAAGACGATCGATCACTCGCTCCTCCGGCCGGAGCTCGACGACGACTTCGTCGTGGACGGCTGCCGGCTGGCCGCCGAGTACGGCGTCGCATCGGTCTGCGTCCGGCCGGTGGACGTGGCCCGGGCGAGGTCGATCCTGGACGGGACGGACGTCGCCGTCGGGACGGTCATCGGCTTTCCGCACGGGTCGCATGCGACCGAGACGAAGGTCTTCGAGGCCCGCCGCGCGCTGGCGGATGGCGCTACGGAGCTCGACATGGTGATCGACATCGGCGCCCTGCGCTCCGGCCGGGACGAGGACGTCCGGCGCGACATCGCGGCGGTCGTGGAGGTGGGGCACGCCGGCGGCGCGCTGGTCAAGGTGATCCTCGAGAACGCCTACCTGAGCGACGACGAGAAGGTTCGCGGCTGCCG
>JACDAV010000103.1 GCA_013695255.1 Chloroflexota bacterium | reverse complement strand
TGCCATGAGCCGTTCAGTTCGGCGTTTCCTGATGCTCGCCACCGTGCTGATGCTCGTGCTGGGCATCTCCGGCGTATCGGCACCCGCGTTCGCGGCCCAGCCGACCTCCACCCGCGTCGCCGGGATCGACGTCGACGCGGCGACGATCCCGGAACTCCAGGCGCTGATGGACGCCCATCGGCTGAAGTCCGTCCAGCTGACGCAGTTCTACCTCCACCGGATCAAGAAGCTGAACCCGATGCTTCACGCCGTCATCACCGTCAGCCCCACGGCGCTCGCCGATGCGCGGGCCGCGGACCGGGCGCGGCGCCGCGGTGACGACCGTCCGCTGCTCGGGATCCCGGTCATCGTCAAGGACAACGTCAACACGACCGGGATGGCGACGACGGCCGGTTCGTGGGCGCTCGCGGGCAGCACGCCGTCGGATGCCTTCATCGTGCGTCGGCTGCGCGCCGCCGGGGCCCTGATCCTCGGCAAGGCGAACCTGTCCGAGTGGGCCAACTTCCGGTCGGCCCCCTCGTCGAGCGGCTGGAGCGGCATCGGGGGCCAGACCAACATGGCCTATGTCCTCGATCGCAACCCGTGCGGGTCGAGCTCCGGCTCCGCCGTCGCGACATCGGCGGACCTTGCCGTCGTCACGATCGGGACCGAGACGGACGGCTCGATCGTCTGCCCGTCGGGGGCCAATGCGGTCGTCGGGATCAAGCCGACGATCGGGCTCGTCAGCCGGTCGGGGATCATCCCGATCTCGGCCGACCAGGACACGGCCGGCCCGATGACCCGCAACGTCACGGACGCCGCGGTCGTCCTGGGCGCGATTACGGGTGTCGACGCGAACGATCCCGCGACCGCCGCTCAGGTCGGCAACGCCTACGCGGATTACACCCAGTTTCTCGACCAGGACGCCCTCGACGGCGCCCGGATCGGCGTCTGGCGCGAGGGAACCTACGACCCGGCGGTCAGTCCCGAGGTCCACCGGGTCATGAACACGACCATCGCTGCGCTCGAAGCCGAGGGCGCCACGATCGTCGACCCGGCGAGGATCCTGATCGAGGACGCCTACGGCCCGGAGTTCGAGGCGCTGCTGTGCGAGTTCAAGACCGACATCGCGGCCTATCTCGCGACCTACACCGGGCCCGGCTACCCCAAGACGCTCCAGGACCTGATCGACTTCAACGACGCGAACCCCGACCTCGAGGGGCCGTGGAACTCCCTGATCTTCCAGCTGGCGCAGGCGACCGGCGGTCGCTCCGACCCGGCCTGCCAGGCGGCGCGTGAAACTGCCACCTCGATCGCCCAGGCCGCGATCGACGATCTCATGGTCGAGCTGGACCTGGACGCGATCATCGCCCCGACGAATGGCCCCGCCTGGGTGACGGACCCCGTGAACGGCGACCTCGGGGGCGACTTCTCGACATTCGTCGGGTCGTCGAGCCCGGCCGCGATCGCGGGCTACGCGAACGTCACCGTCCCGGCCGGCTACGCCGGGCCGCTCCCGATCGGTGTCTCCTTCATGGGCGGCGAGTGGGACGAGCCGACGCTCATCGCGCTCGCCTACGCGTTCGAGCAGGCGACGCAGGTCCGCGTCCCACCGCGGTTCCTTCACTCCACGTCCGTCGCCGCGGCGTCGGCCGGGGCGGCCGGGCACGCCGGGGAGGGGCGCTCGAAGGGGCCCGGCCGGGGGCGAGGGGTGATGCCACCGCGCCCCTGAGGCGGGCGCGATCCGGAGGGCGGTCCGCCGGGCTCGGGCGGTCCAGTCGGGCCTCAGCGGCGGGCGACCCTTCCGCATCTCGACGGCGACGGCCTCCTCGCGAGGCGATCCCGAGCTGAGGCCGGCGACGACCCCGTCGAAGTCGGCTCGGCTCCGGTTCTGCCACCGAGCCACGGTGACGCGCCGGGCTGACCGACCTGGAGGAAGTCGCCGTCGTCAGCGCGACGATGGTCTCGCCCGAACGGCACGACCCTGGAACTCGTCGACACAGGGTCCCGTGGTGCAGTGTCACCATGCCGAACATGCCAATGGACGTCTCGCGGTCGATCTTCATCACGACAGGCGCCGACTTCGATCAATGGCTCACCGAGAACGCTGTCACGGAGCGCGACGTCGTCCTCGCGATCCACAACAAGCGGTCGGGCAAGCAGACGGTGAGCCTCGTCGCGCTGCAGGAGGTGGCGCTCTGTCACGGCTGGGTCGACACCCGGACCAGGCGAATCGATGACGAGCGCTACGCGATCCGCTTCGTCCCGCGCCGGCCGCACTCCGTCTGGGGCGCCAAGAACCGCCAGATGGCGCGCCGGCTCCTGGCCGAGGGGCGCATCAGGGAAGCCGGGCTCGCCACGTTGCCCGGCGACATCTGAGCCGCTCGGCGGCGTCGGCTCGGCGGTCAGCGGCGCGGTGACTCCTTCCGCATGTCGGCCGCAACCGCCTCCTCACGAGGCGAGCCCGCGCTGAGGCCGGCGATGACCCCGTCGACGTCGGCGCCGCTCCGGTTCTGGCTGAGCTTGCGCTTCGCCTCGATCCGCGAGATCCGGAGCTCGAGACCCACGATCGCGCGCACCTGGGTCTCGACGTAGCCGTCGGGTGCATCGTCGATCGACCACGGCTGGTCGCGGCGGGCCTCGTGGCGCTCGACCAGTCGGCGGACGTGTTCCACCAGCCACTCCGGCTCGTGGCGCACTTCGAGCCGCCCGTGCACGAGGACCGTCGAGTAGTTCCAGGTCGGCACGACCTTGCCGGTCAGCCGCTTCTCCTCGTACCAGGCCGGCGAGACGTACGCGTCGGCGCCGTTGAAGATCGCCAGCGCCTCGGCGTCCGACAGGGCGTCGCGCCACTGCGGGTTGGGCCGAGCGAGGTGGCCCCGCAGGATCCCCTGATCCCCTGCGTCCGGGTCGAACAGCATCGGCAGGATCGAGGCGCGGAGTCCGTGGGGACAGGTCGTGACGAGCGTCGCCGGCACGTACGACGCCAGCTCAGCCAGCAG
>JACDAV010000101.1 GCA_013695255.1 Chloroflexota bacterium | reverse complement strand
CCTCCTACTCCGCCCGGCGCGCTCGTGCGGCGGCCAGCCAGACGGCGAGGCCGGCCGCGGCCATCGCCAATGCGACGAGTGACACCCGACCTTGGGCCCGTTCGTCGGTCGCGATCGTGTCCGTCCGCGGCATCGGATCGCACTTCACGAGCGGATCGAAGTCGGCGAAGAGCACCTGGTCGTTCGGCCGGAAGTAGGCGTGGAGCATGTAGTGCGGGTCCGGAACCCCGGGGTGTCCCGGCAGAAGCGCGACTGTCTGCCCGAATGCCGTCGGCGCCTCCTGCCCGATGTCCGCCTCCTCCCATTCCAGCCCGATGACCCGGGTCATGGAGGCGTCGAGAAGGATCAGGGGAGGGTTCTCCGGGTCGAGCTCGGCCGTCGGAAACTGTGCCTCGATGAGCTGCGGGTTGATCGCGTGGACCCCCATGCCGCCGGCGGGGGACGCCACGCAGTCGCCCGGCGGGATGACGCTGTAGCCGGCGGCTTCCCACTCCGCCTCGGTCATGCTCTCGAACCGGTCGCGGACTGCGGCGAAGTCCGACGGCTGATCGATCGGCTCCTGGGCGAGCGCGAGCGCCGGAAGCGACAGACTGGCAAGAGCTCCGAGGACGAACCCGGTTCGCAGGACGCGCAGGCTGGGCATCGCGCACCTCCCCTCGACTCGTGGCGCAGCGGACCTCGTGGCACGGGCGTCCGCCGAGCGGATGCCGGTACGGTGCGCCTTCGCGTGCTCCCTCGTCAATAGGCAGCCGGCGGCGACGGGACGCGTGGCTCGGAGACCCGGCTCAGCCGGCGGTGAACCGCACCGTGACCGGATCGGTGCCGAGCTCGGGATCCTCCACGACGAGCCCCGAGTCGCCAGTTCCCACGATCGCGACGGCGTGGCGGCCGTCGCGCCGGACCCGATGTCGACCGGCCGGTGGCAGCGCCACCGGCAGCGGGAAGCGCAGCCGGCCCGGATCGTCCGGATCGGGCAAACCCGTGACGCCATACGGCCGTCCGAGCAGCCGTTCGGCGGCGGTCAGGTCACCCGCCGCGACTAGCCGGCGGATCTCCGAGCTGCTCACGGGCCGATCGTCGACGGTGAAGGGCGGGACCACGACGACCACCCACGGCGGCTCGGACCGGCGGCCGAGCGCCGCAAGGGCCTCGGGCGTGCCGCGCCGCTCGTGCCCGAACGCCGCGTCCGGCGTCATCAGCAGGCCGGCGAGGCGCGTCCGGTCCGTGATTCGGTGGATGAACGCGTCGTACGGGGTGGCGCGCAGGGCCTCGTCGAAATGCTGCACGACCACGACCGCCACCCCAGCCTCCCCGATGAGTCGCAGCCGCTCCGCCGGATCGAGCAGCAGCGGCGGCGCGGCGCCGAGGAGCACCTGATCGGGATGTGAGTCGAAGGTGATCACGGCCGGCCGCGCTCCGAGACGCGCGGCATGCCGGACGAGCTCGTCGAGCAGGTAGCGGTGGCCGCGATGCAGCCCGTCGAAGACGCCGACGGCGGCGAACAGCGGCCCGTCCTCCGGGCGCAGCTCGTCGACCCCACCGACCACGCGCAGCGCGCCGACCGGATCGGGCGCCCGCGTGCTGGGTGGGACCTCGACCAGCACCTTGTCCGGCGCGAGCCGGCCTCCTCCCACCCGCGCGATCCCGAGCAGCTCGCCGTCGGGCCCGGTGACCCGCACGATCGCTCCCTCGGCGATGTCCCGGACGCCCCCGTCCGGTCGGATGTGCTGGCCGCGGGCGAACGCGCCAAGCTCCCCGGCCGTGAGCGCCACGGCCGCCAGGTGCTCCAGCCCCGTGTCGATCGGCCGCAGCAGCGCCGCGAGCTGGCCGGTCCCCTCCCCCGCGGCGGCCCGGATGTCGTCCAGCGGGATCGCGTCGTCGAGCTGGAACGGTCCGCTGGCCATGCGCACCAGCGCCGCAAGGTAGGCCCCGCTGCCGACGGCCGCCCCCACGTCGCGCGCGATCGCCCGCACGTACGTGCCCGCCGAGCACTCGACGTCGAGCACGGCGATCGGCCGTGCGGGATCGGTGTCGTCCCAGGTCAACAGCTCGAGCCGCCAGATCTCCACCTCGCGCGGCCGCATCTCGACGGCCTCGCCGGCGCGTGCGAGCGCGTAGGCCCGCCGACCGCCGACCTTGATCGCGCTGAAGATGGGCGGCGTCTGCGTCACCCGGCCCTGGAGCGCCGGGAGAGCCGCCTCGACCGCTTCGCGCGTCGGTCCCGGGCCGTCGACGGGAATCAGCTCGCCGTCCAGGTCGTCGGTCGTCGACGTGGCGCCGAAGCAGACGGTCGCCCGATACGCCTTGCGATCGCCCAGGTGGTACTCGACCACCCGCGTCGCACGCCCGAGGAACAGCGGCAGGACCCCACCGGCGAAGGGGTCGAGCGTGCCGCCGTGGCCCACCCGCTTCGTCCCGGACAGCCGGCGCACCAGCGCCACGATGTCGTGCGACGTCGGGCCCGGCGGCTTCGAGACGATGAGGATGCCGTCGAGCCCGGAGCCCGCCGTCCGATCGCGTGCCACCCGGCTCAGCGGGCGACCGCGGCGATCAGGCGCTCGGCCTCGGCCAGGACGGGCCCGGTCGCCTCGTCGACGGCCAGTGGAACGGTCGCCCCCGCCGCTCGCGCGTGCCCGCCGCCGCCCCAGGCCGCGGTGAGGACGGTCGCGTCGACGCCACCGGGCCGCGTCCGGACGCTCAACCGGGTCGCGGAGCCGGCCTCCTTGAGGAGGATGGCCACCTCCGCGAGCTCGGCCTGCGCGAGGAGGTCGATGATCCCCTCGCTGTGGGCGGGCAGGGCGCCGGTTGCGACGAGGTCGGCGTCGCGCAGGGTCGACCAGACCAGCCGCCCGTCCAGCCGGCGCCCGAGCGAGGCAAGCACCCGGCCGAAGAGCCGCAGCTGAGCGTCGGGCTTCGTGCGGTAGAGACGCCGCGAGATGTCGGCCAGCGGCGCGCCGGCCTCGAGCAGCGCAGCGGCCACCTCGAGGGTGCGCGGCGTGGCGTTCGGATGGGCGAACGTCGCCGTGTCCATGACGATGCCGGCCATGAGCGAAGCCGCGAGAGCGCCATCCGCCGCCGTGAGCGGGACCCCGAGCCGAACGGCCAGGAGCGCCACCATCTCGCACGTCGCCGCGCTCTGCGGCTCGACCCAGTCCGCCTCGGCGGCGACCGCGTTCGAGGCGTGGTGGTCGATCACGACCCGTGGCAGCCGCTCGAACAGGTCTCGATGGCGCTCGCGGACGGCACCCACGCGGTCGAGCGTGCCGCAGTCGGACACGACGACCAGGTCGTAGCCGGCGTCGGGCGCCGGATCCGTGCGCACCTGCTCGATGCCCGGCATGAACCCGTACAGCGGTGGCACGGGATCGCTGCACACCGCGTCTGCGGTACCGCCAAGCGCCTCGACGATGCGACAGACGCCGAGCGTCGCGCCAAGCGTGTCCGCGTCGGGGCTCTCGTGGCCCACGGCGAGCACCCGCCGGGCCCCCCGGATCCGGGCGACGACCGCCTCAGGCACGGCCGACGCCCACGGACGCAGGTCGATGGGATCGCTGCGCCGCCCCGCCGCGCGAACATCCACGCTCATCGACGGTCTCGACGTCGGCCGGTCAGGCTCGATCGCCGCCGCTTCGCCCACCACCTCGAGCGTCTCGCCCTCGCGCGGCAGGCGCACCACCGGCGTGGGCAGCGTCTCCGCGACGGGCGCCGCGTCGTCCGGCACCTTGCCCTCCTCGAGCTCGTGGAGCAGGTGGAGGACCCGGGTCCCGCGCTCCGCCGAGTCGTCGAGCCGCAGGTGGAGCTCGGGGATGCGTCTCAGGCGCAGCCGGGAGCCCAGCTGCCGGCGGACGAACGGCATGGCTCGGCCCAGCGCGGCGAGAGTCTCGTGCCGCTCGGCGGGCTGCCCGATGACGCTCACCCAGACCTTGGCATGCTGAAGGTCCGCCGCGGTCTCCACCTCGGTCACCGTGGCGAACCCGATCCTGGGGTCGCTCACGTCGCGGGCGAGGATCGCGCCGATCTCCTGCCGGAGCAGCTCGTCGACACGCTCGGTGCGCTGGCTCATCGTCATCGTCCCTTCGGCGGCACCCGTGGCGCCGCGCCGCACCTAGCCGGTGACGGCGCGACTGACGGTCTGGGACGTGAAGCACTCGATGACGTCGCCCTCGACCACGTCGTTGAAGTTGGCAAGGCCGATGCCGCACTCGAAGTTGGCGGCCACCTCCCGCACGTCGTCGCGGAAGCGCCGGAGCGACTCGATCCGGTCCGTGGCGACGACCTTGCCGCCGCGCCAGACCCGGGCTCCGCCGCGGACGATCCGGCCGTCCGTGACGTACGAGCCGGCGATCACCTGGCGGCCGACGCGGATGATCTGGCGGACCTCCGCGCGGCCCTCGATCACCTCGACGATCTCGGGCTCGAGCAGGCCCTTGAGCGCGGCGTCGACGTCGTCCGTCAGCTTGTAGATGATGTCGTAGAGGCGGATGTCCACTCCCTCCGACTCGGCCGCCCGGCGGGCGGTGTCGGTGACGCGGGTGTTGAAGCCGACCACGATGGCGTTCGAGGCTGCGGCCAGCATCACGTCGTTGTCCGTGATGTCGCCGGCCGCCTCGTGGAGGAGGTTGATCCGGACCTCGTCGGTCGAGAGCCGCTCGAGCGAGTGCGTGATCGCGCCCAGCGAGCCGGAGACGTCCGACTTGAGGATGATCCGCAGCTCCTTGGCCTGGCCGGCCTGGATCTGGCGGTAGAGGTCCTCGAGCGTCGCCCGTCCGCTCGCCTCGCCGCCCCGGGCGGACGTCTCCGCCTTGCGGCGCTCGACGGTCGAGCGGGCCTCCTTCTCGTCGGCGACGACGCGCAGGATGTCGCCGGCCTGCGGGACGTCGGACAGGCCGAGGACGACGGCCGGGGTTGCCGGGCCCGCCTTCGCGATCCGCTTGCCCTTGTCGTTCTCGAGGGCGCGGACCTTTCCGAACGTCTCGCCGACGACGATGATGTCGCCGACCTTGAGGGTCCCGGTCTGGACGAGTGCCGTGGCCACGGGTCCGCGGCCCTTGTCGAGCTCGGCCTCGACGATCGTGCCGATCGCCTTGCGCTTGGGGTTGGCCGTCAGCTCCTGCAGGTCCGACACGAGCAGCAGCATCTCGAACAGCTCGTCGAGCCCCTGGCCGGTCCTGGCCGATACGGGCACCAGCGGCACGTCGCCGCCGTACTCCTCGATGACCACGCCGGCCTCGGTCAGCTCCGTCTTCACGCGGTCCGCGTTGCCGTCCGCCTTGTCGATCTTGTTGAGCGCGATGACGATCGGGACCCGGGCCGCGCGCGCGTGATTGATCGCCTCGAGCGTCTGGGGCATGACACCGTCGTCGGCGGCGACGACGATGACCGCGATGTCCGTGACGCGTGCGCCGCGGGCGCGCATCGCCGTGAACGCCTCGTGGCCGGGCGTGTCGAGGAAGACGATCCGCTTGCCGTCCTTCTCGACTTCGCTGGCGCCGATGTGCTGGGTGATCCCGCCTCGCTCGCCGGCCGCCACCGTCGTCGTCCGGAGCGCGTCGAGCAGGCTCGTCTTGCCGTGATCGACGTGACCCATGACCGTCACGATCGGGGCGCGCGGCTGAAGGGCGGACGGATCGTCCTCCTCGAACAGCAGCTCCTTGGTCGCCTCCGGCACGACGCCGTCGGTCTCGCCGTCCACCGAGGGCGCCGCGGAGACGGCCGCCGCCTCGGCCACCTCATAGCCGAGCTCGCTGGCGACCAGCGAGGCGGTGTCGCGGTCGATCAGCTGATTGATCGTCGCGAAGATGCCGCTCTTGATCAGCTCGCGGATCACGTCCGCCGGGTTGACCGCGAGCGCGTCCGCCAGCTCCTTGACCGTGATCGTCGCCGGCAGCTCGATCGCGCCACGCTCGCGCGGGTCCAGGACCTGGACCTGCGACTGCTGCGCGCCATCGCGTCGCGGCGGCTTGCGCGGCCCTCGCCGGCCGCGTGTGCCGCTCCTACTCCTCGCCACGCCTGTCTCCTTCTCCGGTCGTCGTAGTTGTTCTCGTGTCCATGGTCAGGATCATGTTCGCTGTCTCCGGCCCTGCCTCGAGCGCCGCCCGCAGGTCCGGCGGCAGCGGCACGCCGAGCGCCCGCTGCAGCGCACCCCGGCGAAGCGCCGTTGCCCAGCAGCTTCCGTCGCGGCACAGGTAGGCGCCGCGGCCCGGTCGCCGCCCTGTGTCGTCAAAGCCCAGCTCGCCGCCCGGTGCCCGGACCACCCGTACCAGGTCGCCCTTGACGCGGGCCGTGCGGCAGGCCACGCACGAGCGGGTCGGCAGGCGGCGAGTGCCGACGACGGCACCCCGGGCTACGACGACACCTCGGCCGCGGCAGGCTCGGCCGGTGCTCCGGGCTCATCGTGACCAGGGCTCGCGGTGGCCTCGCCATCCGGCATTCCGTCCGACGACCCGTTGGCCGAGGCGTCGGCATCGGCAGCCTTCGGCTTGGCGCGCGAGGCGCGCTTGGGCTTGACCGGCGCTTCCGCTGCGGCCACTGCCGCCACTGCCGCCACTGCCGGCGTCTCCGGGGCGGATCCATCCGGCACCGCCGTCTCGGCCGAGTCGCTCGGCTCGCCGGACCCGGCGGACGTTGCCGCCCCGGCATCCTCGTCCGGCGCTGCCGCCCCGGCATCCTCGTCCGGCGTTGCCACGGTCCCCTCGGTGCCGGCCCCGGCCGCAGCCGCGGCCTTCGCCTCGGCCACGGACACATCGCTCCTGATGTCGATCCGCCAGCCGGTCAGACGGGCGGCGAGCCGGGCGTTCTGGCCCTCGCGGCCGATCGCCAGCGAGAGCATCCGCTCGGGCACGGTGACGCTCGCGATCCGGTGCTCGACGTCGATGTCGACCGACAGGACCTGGGCCGGCGACAGGGCGTTGGCCACGAAGACGCCGGCGTCCTCGTTCCACGGGATCACGTCGATCTTCTCGCCGCCCAACTCGGCCACGACCGCCTGGACGCGCGCGCCGCGCTGCCCGACCGTCGCGCCGACCGGGTCGAGCCCCTCCTGTCGAGACGAAACCGCGACCTTCGAGCGGCTGCCGGCCTCGCGAGCGATCGCCTTGATCTCGACGGTGCCGGCGTGGACCTCCGGCACCTCCAGCTCGAAGAGCCGCTTGAGAAACCCCTTGTGGGTCCGGCTCACGTAGATCTGCGGCCCGCGCGTGGCCCGGCGGACCTCCAGCACGTAGGCCTTGACGTTCTGGCCGATCCGGTAGTGCTCGACCACGGACTGCTCGGTCGTGGCCAAGATCGCCTCGACGTTCTGGCCGACGTCCAGGATGATGGCCCGCGGCTCCACCCGGTTGACGGTGCCGACGATCAGCTCGCCCTCGCGGTTCGCGAACTTGTCGTACACCTGGTCGCGCTCGACCTCCCGGATCCGCTGGAGCACGATCTGCTTGGCTGTCTGGGCGCCGATCCGGCCGAAGACGTCGCCGTCCAGCTCCTCGATCTCGACCAGCTCGCCGGGTCGCGCCTCCGCCTTGTGCTTGCGCGCCTCCTCGACCGTGAACTCCGTCAGTTCGTCCTCGACCTCATCGACGGCAGTGCGGGCGCGGTAGACCCGGATCCGGCCACTCTCCGCGTCGATCTGGACGTGGATGTCCTCCTCGCCGGCGACGCGGCGGTAGGCGGACTGGATGCCGTCCTCGACGGCCCGGATGAGCTGCTCCCGGGAAACCTGCTTCTCGGCGTTCAGCTGGAGGAGGGCACCGACGAAATCTCGACTCACGATGCGCCTCCCTCTGTTGACATGTTCTGGGCGAACCGCCGGATCGGAAAAAAAAACGTGGGGGGTCACCCACGTCACCGAGCGGCCGTTCAGTTCCGCGGAGTATACACCGGCACCCCTGCGCGCTCAACGAAGGGGCGCTGGGTAGTGGGGCAGGAGATCCTTCGCCATGACCGCGACAGCCTCATCCTCGTAGAAGTCACGTCCGAGCAGACCATAGTCGTGCTTGTCTCGGTACAGGCCCTCAGCAATCGAGGAGTAGACGTAGAGTCGTTTGACCCCGAGCCTGTGCGCTTCGGCCTCGGAGGCGCGCACCAGTTGAGAGCCAATGCCTCTGCCCCGGTGCTCAGGCACGACGAAGAGTCCGGACAGCCACGGGGTCAATCCGCGCCATCGCTCAACGACGTCGCGCCAGCGCTCGTTCGTGGTGTCCATGTCATGCTCGACCAAGGTTATCGAGCCGACCGGTTCGTTCCCGGCCAGTGCCACGAGCAGCATCGGGATCATGTCCAGATTCGATGCGTGCCGCAGACCCGCCGTCCATGACACGACTGACCCGGCCGGGTCTGCGTGGCCCCATTCGGTCCAGTGCCACCCACCAACTGTGGCTACCACATCTGGATGATTTGCGGCTGGTTCGACCCGATACATCGCTGAGGATGCTAGAGGCTCAAGCAATCAAGCGGCCTGGTCGAGCACGGCGTCTCGCCGTGAACGTTGCAGTTTGGATTCCCTCGAACGCCTGTTCTCGGTCGCCTGATCAACTGCCAGTCCTTCCGTAGTCCGGAGAAATACACTGCGGCTCGTGGACAAGCCCATCAAGGCAAAGGTGCGTACGGCCTCACCGCGTGACTTGTCGCCCGTCCTTGGCGTTGATCACTTGAGGGAGGAGCTGAAGCGCCAGCGCGACGTTCGACAGGCCATCGAAGAAGAACGGTGTTGGCTTGCTGAGGCAGACGGGCAAGTTGTCGGCTATGCCGTCGTTGACGAGTGCTTCTTCGGCAATGCGTTCATACGACTGATCGTCGTGGCCGCTCCGTTTCGTCGGCGCGGGATCGGCACGGCCCTCATGCGAAATGTCGAGTCGATCTTCGTGGGCCGCAAGCTGTTCACATCGACAAATGAGTCGAACGTCGCGTCGCAACGACTGATGGAGAGCCGCGGTTTCAGACGCAGCGGTGCTATCCAGAACCTGGATGAGGGCGATCCGGAGATCGTTTACTTCAAACCTGTTGAGGTGACACCGGAGTCAAACTGACCCAATACCGGGCGCTGGGGTGCGGTCCGGAAACGGAGGCGGTCGGTCGCACGCCGCCGATCGACTACTCTGGGCGCGATGCTTCGCGTCGGCTCCGTCGTTCTGCGCGTCGACGACCTGCAGCGCCAGACGGCGTTCTGGGCGGCGGCCCTCGACTACCTGCCGCGCGAAGAGTCGGACGACGACTTCCAGCTGCTTCGCCCGAGGGATGGCGTGGGCCCCAATGTCTCCCTCGACCTGCATCGGTCGGAGTTGCACGTGCCGCCGCGCATCCATCTCGACCTGTACGCGGATGACCAGACCGGAGAGGTGAAGCGCCTGATCGCGCTGGGCGCCACCGAGGTGCACTGGGACAAGCGACCACCGGACGCCGACTACGTCATCCTCGCGGATCCAGAGGGCAACCGCTTCTGCGTCATCGACGCCGGCTGAGCGGTCGTCTGCGCGATGACGCGGCCGGCGCAGGATCGAGGACCGGGAGGTCAGCCGGCCGGGACCGTCTCCGGCGCCTCGGCGGTCGGAGGGATGCCGGCCCCGTACCGCCGGTCCACGTACGTCTCGAGCAGCTCGATGAACTCGGTCACGAGCCGGTCGCCCCGCAGCGTCCGGTCCAGCTTCCCGTCCACGAAGACCGGCGCGACCGGCGCCTCGAACGTGCCGGGCAGCGAGATCCCGATGTCGGCGTGCTTCGACTCGCCCGGGCCGTTGACGACGCAGCCCATGACGGCCACGCGAAGGTCCTCGACCCCGGCGTACTGCTCGCGCCACTCCGGCATCCGGTCCTTCAGGTAGCCCTGGATCTGCTGGGCCATCTCCTGGAAGAACGTCGAGGTCGTGCGTCCGCACCCCGGGCAGGCGCTGACCTGCGGCAGGAACGACCGAAGCCCGAGCGACTGGAGGATCTGCTGGGCGACCTCGACCTCGCGCTCGCGCGGCGCTCCGGGCTCCGGGGTGAGCGAGACGCGGATCGTGTCGCCGATCCCTTCGTTGAGCAGGAGCGCGAGACCGGCCGTCGAGGCGATGACGCCCTTGTCGCCCATCCCGGCCTCGGTCAGGCCGAGGTGCAGCGGCAGGTCCGTCCGCGCCGAGAGCAGCCGGTAGACGTCCACGAGGTCCCGGACGCCGGACACCTTGGCCGAGATGATGATCCGGTCGTGCCGCAGCCCCACCTGCTCGGCCAGCTCCGCCGAGCGGAGCGCCGACTGGAGCATCGCCTCGATCATCACCGAGCGGGCGTCCAGCGGCTCGGGCGAGCGCGCGTTCGTGTCCATCAGCTCGGTCAGGAGCTGCTGGTCGAGCGAGCCCCAGTTGACGCCGATCCGGACCGGCGTGTCGTTCTCGATTGCGACCCGGACGATCGTCGCGAAGTGCTCGTCATGACGCTTGGCGCCGACGTTGCCGGGGTTGATCCGGTACTTCGCCAGCAGGCGGGCCATCTCCGGGTACTCCACCAGGAGCTTGTGGCCGTTGTAGTGGAAGTCGCCGATGACCGGCACGTCGACGCCCAGGCCGCGCAGCTTGCGCATCATCTCCGGTACGGCGGCGGCGGCCTGCTCCGTGTTGACCGTGATGCGGACCAGCTGCGAGCCGGCATGGGCCAGGCGGGCGACCTGGATCGCCGTCGCGTCCGGGTCGGCCGTGTCCGTGTTCGTCATCGACTGGACGACGATCGGGTGCGCCGAACCGACGAGCACGCCGCCGACATCGACGGACACCGTCGGCCGACGGATCGGCCTATCGGTCATGAGCCCACCGACGGACGAGGCAACGCTCTGCGAGCCATCGGCCGGAGGTTTCGAGCGCGCACTCTGGAGCGCATCGGCCGGAAGACTCGGGCGCGGTCATGCGGCGATCAGGTCGGCGACCCGCCACGGATCACGTCGAAGACCGTGACCCACAGCAGGAAGGCCATGAGGAACGCGAACCCCACGAAGTAGGTCAGCCGCTCCGCCTGCAGGCTGATCCGGGTGCCGAAGATGCGCTTCAGGACGATGACCAGCATCCGGCCGCCGTCGAGCGGCGGGAACGGCAGGGCGTTCACGAGCGCAAGGTTGGCGGACAGGATGCCCGCTACGTAGAGCGTCATGACCGGTCCGAAATCGCGGAAGACCTGGCCGATCGACGTGGCGATGCCGATCGGGCCCTGGACCGGCGGCGCGGCCGTCGGGTCGGAGACGAAGTTGCCCACGAGCTGCCCGAGCCCGCCCAGGATCAGCCCGAACCAGCGGATGGTCTCCTCCGCAGCGATGCCGACGGCCGAGGGCAGGTCACGCTGGATGGCTTCACCCGGGAAATGAGGCGGAAAGCCCGCCTCTGGATCGCTGACCCGGATGCCCAGGGCGCCCTTGGCCTCGAGCGGCCCGTCGCCATCGGGGTCGCGGGACTCCTCGGCGGTCCGCAGCGTCGCGGTCAACGTGTCCGTCCGGCCGTCCGCCCGCTCGACCTCGAGGGTCACCGTCTCGCCGGGTCGGTTGCGCAGGTCGTTGAGGACGTTGGCTCCGGCGAGGGTGAACAGGTCGTGGCGCTGCCCATCGACCGACACGATGGCGTCGCCGGCGCGGAGGCCAGCCACCTCGGCCGGCGAGCCCGGCTCCACGACCGGCACGCGGATCCCCACCACCGGCGCCGCGAGCCACGCGATCAGGAGGAAGATCAGGAACGAGGTCACCAGGTTCATCGCCACGCCGGCGACCAGGATCAGGAGGCGCGTCGGAAGCGACGCGTTGGCGAACGAGCGCGGATCGTCCGTGTCGTCGCCGTCCTCGCCCTCGAGCTTGACGAAGCCGCCGATCGGCAGCCAGTTGAGCGTGTAGAGCGTCTCTCCGGAGGCCCGGAGCACCTTGGCCCGCGGCGGGAAGCCGATCCCGAACTCGAGCACGCGAACCCCCACCAGCCTGGCGGTCACGAAATGGCCAAGCTCGTGCAGGACGACCAGCGAGCCGAGGATGAAGAAGAACAGGAGGACGGTGACGACGGTGTCGAGCAGCCCGCTCATCGTCCCGCTCCTCCGACGGATCCCGTCGCGAAGGCCGCCCGAACCTCCGCGTCCAGCGCCACGAGCTGGTCGACATCCAGGTCGTCCGGGCCGCTGCCGAACCGCGCGACGGCATGCTCGAGCAGACGCGGGATGCCCGGAAAGTCGAGTGTCCCGTCGAGGAACCGGGCGACGGCGACGTCGTCCGCCGCGATCAGCGCGGCGCTGGCCCGCGGACCGGCGCGACCCGCTTCGCGCGCGATGGCCAGGGCGGGAAACCGGGCGGTGTCGGGAGCGCGGAAGTCGAGCCGTCCGGCGGCGACGAGGTCCGGCGGCGCCACCCGGGAGGGCAGTCGTCGAGGATGCGTGAGCGCGTACTGGATCGGAAGTCGCATGTCAGGGGTGCCCAGCTGGGCCTTCAGGGAACCGTCCGTGAACAGGACGGCGGAGTGGACGACGCTCTGCGGATGAATCGTGACGTCGATCGCGTCGTACGGGACATCGTACAGCCAGTGCGCCTCGATCACCTCCAGGCCCTTGTTGGCGAGGGTCGCCGAGTCGATCGTGATCTTGGCACCCATGGACCAGGTTGGATGCCGGAGCGCCATCTCCGGCGTCACCGACGCCAGGTCGTCCGGTCCGTCGAGGAACGGGCCGCCCGACGCCGTCAGGACGAGGCGCGCGACCGTATCCATCGCTTCGCCGGCGAGGCACTGCCAGATGGCCGAGTGCTCCGAGTCGATCGGGCGCAGCCAGCCGAGCGGACTGGCGAGCGGGTGGCGTGGGTCCGAGACCCGCACCTCGGCGGCACGGGCACGAGCGAGCGGCATGACGAGCTGACCGCCCGCCACGAGCGTCTCCTTGTTGGCCGTGGCGACGATTCTTCCGGCGGCGAGCGCGGCCAGCACCGGCCGCAGGCTGACCACGCCGCCGGTCCCGACGACGACGAGGTCCACGTCCTGGCTCGTCGCGAGCCGCTCGAGCGCGTCCGGGCCGCCCACGATCCTCGTCCCGGCGGGAAGCTCGAGACGGGACGCTTCCCGCTCGTCTTCCATGCTGACCGAGGCCGGCCGGAAGTGGGCAGCCTGCTCCGACAGGAGGGCGCCGTTCCGCCCGGCCGCCAGGGCGACCACGCGGAACTGGTCCGGCAGCGCCGACAGCACGTCGAGCGCCTGGCGTCCGATCGAGCCGGTCGAGCCGAGCACGGCGACGCCCCGCGGCCCGGCGGGCTCAGCGGTATGCGCTGACGACATAGAGCGTGAGCACGGGAGCGGCGAAGAGGAACGAGTCGATCCGGTCCAGCACGCCGCCGTGGCCCGGGATCAGCGATCCGCTGTCCTTGACGCCGGCCGCCCGCTTCAGGAGGGACTCGGCGAGATCGCCCGCCTGCGCGGCGAGACCGACCAGCGGTCCCACCACGAGCGCTGCGGCCGGCGACTGGCCGAGCGCCGCCAGCATGGCGGCGACGACGACCGACGCGACGGCGATGCCGCCGACCAGCCCGGCCCATGTCTTCGACGGCGAGATGTGCTCGAGGAACCTCCGGCGCCCGAACTGCCGGCCGATGAAGAACGCACCGGTGTCGTAGGCCCACACGCCGAGCACGAGCAGCAGGATCCAGCCACGCTCCGAACCGAGCCGTTCGAGCGGCGCACCGGCCGTCACGCCGGGCGCCGCCGCGCCGAGCCGCAGGACGAAGCCCAGCAACGCCACGTAGAGCGCCCCGAAGACCGTCCCCACCCAGACCGCCAGGCCGTCCCGCGGGTCCTTGCGTGAGAAGGCGCCGACCGCCACGAGGATGACCCCGCCGGCCGCGATCAGGAGCCCCTTGCCGGCCAGAAGCCCAGGCAGCGCCGCGTCCAGCACGAGCGCCACCGCGAGCGCCGTGCCGAGCAGCGGGAAGGAGGGAAAGCCGCCCGCCCGAAGCAGCCGAAACGTCTCGAGGGCGGCCACACCCGTCGCGGCGATCACCACGGCCGCGATCCACGGGCCGCCGAGCAGCATCGCCAGGACCAGCGGCGGGACGAGGGCGGCGGCGCTGAGGACCCGCTGGCGGAGCATGCGGCGGCGGCGTCAGCGACCGTAGCGGCGCGTGCGGCGGGCGAATTCCGCAAGGGCGGCGTCGAACGCGTCCGAGCCGAAGTCCGGCCAGAGCGTCTCGCACACGTACAGCTCCGCGTAGGCGGACTGCCAGATCAGGAAGTTCGACAGGCGCTGCTCGCCGCCCGTCCGGATCACCAGGTCCGGGTCCGGCAGGCCTGCTGTGTAGAGCGCATCGGAGATGGCTTGCTCGTCGATCCGCTCCGGCGGCACGCCGCTCGCGACGAGCCGGCGAACGGCGTCGACCAGCTCCGTCCGGCCGGCGTAGTTGAAGGCGACGTTGAGCTGGAGGCGCTCGCCGCCGGCGGTCTCGGCGAGCGCGGCGCCGATGGAGCGGCGGGTCTCGTGTGGCAGCTCGTCGAGACGGCCCAGGAGCCGGACCCGGACGCCCTGCCTCTTGAGCTCCGCGGTCTCGCTGCGGATCGCCTGCTCGAGCAGCCCGAACAACCCGGTGACCTCGTCGTCCGACCGGGCCCAGTTCTCGCGGCTGAAGGCATACAGGGACAGCACCGGCACGCCGCGGCGTACGACGTGGCGCAGCAGGGCGCGGATCGCCTCGACGCCGGCCGCGTGGCCGTCGATCTCACCGAGGCCTCGCTCGCGAGCCCACCGGCGATTGCCGTCCATGATGATCGCGACGTGGGACGGTCGCTCCTCGGGCGAGGAGAGCGGCTCCGCCTCGACGGCGCCGCCGGTTTCCGGAGGCGCGGATGCCGCCGGAGTGACGTGGGCGATCGGCGGGGCGTCGGTCGGGCGCGCCAGCGGTGCGCGGGCCACTAGACCTCGAGGACCTCCTGTTCCTTGGCCTGGCCGAGCCGATCGACCTCGCCCACGAACCGATCGGTCGTCCTCTGGAGCATCTCGAGCTGCCGATGGGCGTCGTCCGCGCCGACCTCGCCATCGCGCTCCTCGCGCTTCAGGTGATCGGCTGCATCGCGGCGCAGGTTGCGGATCTCCACCCGGGCCTCCTCCATCCGCTTGTGGACGCCCCGCACGAGCTCCTTGCGACGCTCCTCGGTCAGCAGCGGGAGGTTCAGCCTCACCACCGTGCCGTCGACGTTGGGGGTCAGCCCCAGGTCGCTCCGGATGATCGCCTTCTCGATCGCGCCGAGGACGCTCCGGTCCCACGGCTGGATCACGATCTGATGCGACTCCGGGACGCTGATCCCGGCCAGCTGGTTGAGCGGGGTCTCCGTGCCGTAGTAGTCGACGAGGATGCGATCCACGATCGAGGTCGACGCGCGGCCCGTCCGGATCGCCTGGAAGTCGCGCTGCATCGCCTCGATCGCGCGGGCCATCTTCTGTTCCGCTGCGCTGAGGACCTCGCTGCTCATGCGCTCACTCCTCCGCCCACGGGGGCTGCTGCGATCAGGGTACCGACCGGCTCGCCGAGCGCCACCCTGGTGATGTTGTCCGGCTGGTTCAGGTCGAACACGATGATCGGCAGGTCGTTCTCCATGCACAGGGCGACCGCCGCCGCGTCGAGCACCTTGAGCTGATCCCGGAGCAGGTCCGCGTACTCGAGCCGGGTGTACCGCCGGGCGGTCGGATCCTTGAAGGGATCGGCCTCGTAGACGCCGTCGACGCGCGTCGCCTTGAGCAGCACCTCGGCTCCGATCTCGATCGCGCGCAGGGCGGCCGCCGTGTCCGTGGTGAAGTACGGATTGCCGGTGCCGGCGACGAAGATCGCGACCCGGCCCTTCTCGAGGTGGCGCACGGCGCGCCGCCGGATGTAGGGCTCGGCCACCTCGTTCATCTGGATCGCGCTCATCACCCGGGTGGGCACGCCGGCGCGCTCGATCGCGTCCTGGAGCGCCAGGCCGTTCATGACCGTCGCCAGCATCCCGATGTAGTCCCCGGTGGCGCGGTCCATGCCCGTCGCGGCGGCGGCCAGACCGCGGAAGATGTTCCCGCCTCCGACGACGATGCCGACCTGGACGCCGAGCCCGTGCACCTCCGCCACCTGGCGGGCGATGAAGGCGCAGAACGCCGGGTCCACGCCGTACTGGCGATCGCCGAGCAGCGCCTCGCCGGACAGCTTGAGGAGGATGCGCCCGTAGCGCAGCCCC
>JACDAV010000094.1 GCA_013695255.1 Chloroflexota bacterium | reverse complement strand
TGATCGGGTAGGCCATCGAGGGCTCGCCGGCCTCGAACAGCCGGAGCTCCTCGTTCCAGCGCTTGTGGAGATACACGTTCGACGCGTCACGCCCGTAGAACGTCATCTCGGTGCCGGGGCTGATCGCGGTCCGGACCGTCCGCACCCGGACCCAGCCGTCCTGGAGCGGCGCCGGCGCATACGTCGCGCACTCGACGGCACCGGTCGAGACGATCTGGACCGTGCGGCCGCCGACCGCGCCGGAGGCGACGAGCTCCTCGATCGCTGGCATCAGGCCGGCACGGACGCCGGTCCGGCCGCGGACGCTGCCTCCGCCATCCCTCGCCGGAGGAACTCGACGGCCACCGGCAGGACCTCCTCGCCCGGCCCGGAGAGATGGCACTCCATCGAGGCGAAGCCGTCGTACCCCATCCGGGCCAGGCCGGCGAAGACGTTCGGCCAGTCGAGGTGGCCCATGCCCGGCTCGAGGCGCTGCGAATCGGCCAGGTGGACGTATCCCAGCAGGTCGCCGGCCGCCTCGAGCGAGGCGCCCATGTCGACCTCCTCGATGTTCATGTGGAAGACGTCGCCCATGGCCCGCACCTGCGTGCTGTCCATCTCGCGGGCGAACCCGACCGCGTCCGCGACCTTGACCGAGATCGAGTTCTCGAAGCGATTGATCGCCTCGACGACGAGCGAGCCGCCCACCCGCTCGGCGTGGTCCGTCACCTCGCGCAGGCCCTCCAGCCACAGGGCGCGGTCCTCCTCGCGCGTTCGACCGGTCCCGCAGTGCGGCGGCAGATTGTGCGTCCGGCCGTAGATCGGGACGACGATGAGCGGCGCCCCGAGCTCCGCACCGAGCTCGAGGAGCACCTTGACGTCCTCCCGGCATGCCCGGACCTGCTCGGGATCCGGGTCGATGAACCAGCCGCGGTGCCCGGAGCACATGGCCGTGACCGGCACGCCGTCACGGACGGCCTCCCTGGCCAGGTCGATCATCACCGGGCCGGACAGCTCCATGCCGTCGAAGCCGTAGCGGCGGGCGTTGTCGTACTTCTGGCGCAGGCTGTCGCCGGGCACGAGGCGGGACTGGACGGCAAGGCGGGTCATCGTTCCTCCGGCTGGTTGGCACATGGGGCCCGCCGGGTCACCACGAGGCGTCGGCCGGCTCGGACAGGATGGCGGCACGGAGCGTCGCCACGGCCCGCGCGATCCCCTCGTCGGTCGAGGCGAGCGGATCCTCGTGCTCGATCGAGATGACGTGGTCGTAGCCGGCCAGGCGGAGCGCGGAAACGAAGCGCTTCCAGAACAGCAGGTCGTTGCCGTCGCCGACGCTCCGGAAGAACCACGGCCGGTCGATCGGGGCCCGCGAGGGCGGCATGTCCAGCACCCCGTTGCGGGCGACGTTGTGGGGATCGATGGCGGTGTCCTTCGCGTCGACGTGGAAGATCGTTCCGGCCAGCTCGCGGATGGCCAGGACCGGGTCGATGCCCTGCCAGAAGAGGTGCGAGGGGTCCATGTTGGCGCCGACCACCTCGCCCACCTCCGAGCGTAGCCGGAGCAGCGTCCTGGGGTTGTAGACCACGAACCCGGGGTGCATCTCGAAGGCCAGGCTCACCCCGTGGTCCGCTGCGAACCGCCCCGCCTCGCGCCAGTACGGCAGCACGACCTCGTCCCACTGCCAGGCGAGGATGTCCGAGAACTCCGTCGGCCAGGCGGTGGTGACCCAGTTGGGTCGCCTCGCGCCCGGACCGTCGCCCGGGCAGCCGGAGAAGACGTTGACCACCCCCACCCCGAGCCGCTCGGCCAGCCGGACCGTGTCCCGGAAGACGGCGTCGTCGCGGGCCGCTCGCTCGCGGTCCGGGTGGAGCGGGTTCCCGTGGCACGACAGCGCGCTGACGATCAGGCCGCGGGATGCGACGGCGTCGGCCAGGCGGCGGCACGCCGCGTCATCCGCCAGCAGCTCGGCTGGCCGGCAGTGGCGGTCGCCCGGGTAGTTGCCCGTCCCGAGCTCGACCGCCTCGAGCCCGATCGCGGCGATCCGGTCGAGCATCGGCCCGAGGTCGAGCCGTCCGTAGATCGGGTCGAAGACGCCAAGCTTCATCTAGCCCTTGACTGCCCCGGCGGTGAGGCCGCGGATGAACTGGCGCTGGAAGAGCAGGAAGAAGAGGACGACCGGCGCGATCATGATCAGCGTCCCGGCTGCGGTCAGCTCCAGCTCCTGCGTCCGCCCGCCGGTGAACAGCAGCAGGCCCGTGGCCAGCGTGCGGCTGTCCTCGCCGGACAGGTAGAGCAGCGGGAGCAGGAACGTGTTCCAGGCGGACATGAACGCGAGCACGGCAAGGGCGGACGCGCCGGGCAGCGCCAGCGGCGCCATCACCTTCGTGAAGACGCCCAGCTCGTCACAGCCGTCCACCCGGGCGGCGTCCGCGAGCTCGTCCGGCATGTCGAGGAAGAACGCGCGCATCAGGAAGATTCCGAGCGGCAGGCCCGTGCCGCCGGCGCCGGCGATCGAAGGCAGGATCACCGCCAGCGGGTTGTCGAGCAGGCCATAGTCGCGCAGGTTGTAGTAGAGCGGGATCATCAGGCTGAAGAAGGGGATCATCAGCCCCAGGACGAAGCCGAAGAACAGCAGCGAGCGCCCCGGGAACGCAAACCGCGCGAGCGCGTACCCGGTCAGCATCGACAGCGCCACGACGCCGAGCACGACCGGGACCATGATCACGATCGTGTTCATGAAATAGCGGCCGAAGTTGCCCAGCGTCCAGGCGTCGACGAGGTTCTCGAAGCGGACCGAGCTGAACAGCTGGAATGGGTTGCCGGTCTCGATCGTGGGGTCCTTGAAGGCCGTCGAGAAGATCAGGATCATCGGCAGCAGACAGAGCAGGGCCCAGAAGCCGAGGAACGCGTACTTGGCGACCGCGAAGGCGAGGTTCCGGCGCCGCCGGACCCGATCGGCGGGCCGGGAGACGGCGATTCCGCCGGCCGTCATCGCGTCCGACCCCGCTCCCGGAAGCGCAGGAGCGCCACCGCGAGCACCAGCGAGATGATCGCGATGACCATGCTGATCGCGGACCCGTAGCCCGCGAAGTTCCGGTTGAAGGCCATCTTGTAGGCATAGCCGGCCATCGTCTCGGTCGCCGTGCCGGGGCCGCCGCGGGTCATGACGTAGACGATGTCGAACACGGAGAAGGCGCCGACGAGGGTGATCGTCAGCACGAACGTGAAGACCGGCGCGATCCCCGGCAGCAGCACGTGGCGGAAGCGCTGCCACGCGTTGGCGCCATCCACCTTGGCCGCGTCGACGAGGTTCAGGTCGATCCCCTGCAGGCCGGCCAGGAACATGACGACGCAGAACCCGAAGGTCGACCAGATGGCCGCGATGAGCACCGCGACCAGGGCCGTGTCCGGGTCGCCCAGCCAGCCGCGAGACCAATCGTCCAGGCCGACCGCCTCGAGCGCGGTGTTCAGCACCCCGAACAGCGGGTTGTAGATCCAGCCCCAGACGAGCCCGATGACGACCACGGGCAGGATGACGGGCAGGAAGTAGATCGCCCGGAACCCGGTCCGGAACCCTGCCCCGGACCACAGCACGATCGCCAGGGCGAGGCCGATGGCGATGGGAGCGGCCGTCCCGATGACGGCCCAGACCACGTTGTTCGACAGGGCCCGCCAGAAGTCCTCGTCACCGAGCAGGGCCTGGTAGTTGGCCAGCCCGACGGGGGTCTTCTCGGGCGCGAACCCGTCCCAGGCGGACAGGCTGAGCTGGAGCGTGCCGATGAACGGCACGATCATGAACAGGACATAGAGGGCGAGCGACGGACCCACGAACAGGGCCACGAGGGCCCAGCTCGTCTGCCGTCGGCCGCGGACGCGCCCACGCCGGCGGGTGATCCGCTCGAAGGCGCCGGCACTGACGCTGGCGACGGAACCGGTCATCGCTCGCCCTCCATCGGGACCCTAGGGCCGCTCGAGGGTTTCGCCGGCCGCCTTGGCCTTCTGGTACTCCTCCTGCAGCGCGTCGGCCTGCTCCTGCGGGGTGATCGTGCCGTTCAGGACCTCCTGGAACCCCGTGAACATCTGCTCGTTGAAGCCGGCCGGCGTGAGGACGTCGATGTTGTAGCCGAAGTCGGACGTCTCACCGCTCGACTCGGCCAGGTCGTCGAGGACCTGCTGGAACAGCGGCGAGACCTCGACGCCGGTCGTGTCGACGGGCTGGGCCGGGATCGTGTTGAAGACCGGCAGCGACCACTTCTTGGTCACCTCGTCGGACAGGAGCCAGTCGAGGAACTCGAAGGCGGCGTCCTTGTTGTCCGAGTTGGCGGCCACGAACGAGCCGCCGCCGAGGCCTGCCGGCGGGGCGATCTTCGAACCGTCGATCGAGGGGAACGGGAAGAACCCGACCTCGAAGTCCGTGTTGTCGGTGATCTCCGCGACGAGCCACGTGCCGGTCGGGACCATGGCGGCCTTGCCCGCGTAGAAGAGCGCGTTGGCGTCCTCGTAGGTGACCGCGTTCGGGTCCCGCGGGAAATAGCCGGCTTCCTGGAACTCGCGGAAGTAGATGTCGATCGCCTTGACGGTGTCCTCGTCGTTCCACGGCGAGTCGCCGTAGAGCTTCTCGTCGAGGCCCTCGCGGCCGATGATGTTAGACAGCGTCATGCTGAACTGGTGCCCAGCCGGCCACTGCGGCTGGTTGCCGAACGCGAGCGGGGTGACCCCGTCCGCCTTGAAGGCGTCCATGATCGTCCGGAACTCCTCGAGGGTCTGGGGCTCCTCGAAGCTCTTCTCGTCGAACATCGTCTTGTTGTAGTAGATCCCGACCTCCTCGACCGCGCCCGGCACGCACGACAGGACGCCCGCGTACGTGCAGCGGGCCTTCGCCCAGTCGAACGTCTCCCAGCCGTACTTCTCGTAGGCCGGCGCCAGGTCGGCCAGCAGCCCGGCCTTGGCGTAGACGCCACCGAACCCGGGGCCCGTGTCGCCGCCGAACAGGTCGACGTCGCCGGCGCCGATGCGGGTCTGCAGGATCGTCCGCAGCTGGTCGTTGTCGAGCGCCTCGCGCTTGACCTGGATGTTGGGGTGGCTGTCGTTGAACTCCTGGACCTGGGCCTGGGCCTGCTTGTCGATGTCCGGGTCCTCGGCGATCCCGACGAGCCAGGTGATCTCGACCGGGCCGGTCGGCGCGGTCGAGGCGGTCGCGGCCGGGTCCTGGCTGGCCTGGCCGGCGTGGCTGGCGGGTGGCGCCACGGACGCCGGACGCTGGGTGGGCGGCCCCGAGCCGCCGCCGCAGGCGGCGATGGCGAGCACGGCTGTGATCGAAAGTGCGCTGAGACGTTTCACGATCGCTCCTCCACGTGGACCCTGCGGGATCCCTGCTGCCTGGTCTGTCCCGTTGCCGCGGCGCTCGCCGCGAGTAAACTCATCCCTCGATCCCTGCCTCGGGCGCCTGCCCCGGACGCCCCGTGGCGGGCAAGGGTCGCCGCCAGCTGCTCGCGCGAGAAGAGCTCGTCGGCGACCATGGCCGCGGCTCCGATGACGCCGGCCAGGGGGCCGAGGCTCGACGGGACGATCTGGAGTCGGCGGGTTGCCAGCGGGAGGGACCGCCGGTAGACCGTCTGCCGGATCGTCGCGAGGTACAGGTCGCCCGCCCCGGCGACACCGCCACCGATGACGATCAGCGACGGGTTGAAGAGATTGACGACGGTCGCCAGCATCCCGCCAACGTAGCGGGCGGAATGCTGCAGCAGCTCGACCGATGCGGGGTCCCCGCGCCCGGCTGCCGCCGCCACGTCCTGCGCCGTCGGCGACCGGCCCTCGGCGAGGGCTCTCGCCAGGACCGGGCTCCGACCCTCGCGCGCCAGCATCTCGGCATCACGGGCGAGCGCGTGCCCGCCGGCGAGCGCCTCCAGACAGCCGACGTTGCCGCACCGGCAGACGACCCCGTCCTCGACGACCTGGATGTGGCCGACGTCACCGGCGCTGCCCTGCGAGCCGCGATGGAGCTGCCCGTCGGAGATGAGCCCCGCCCCGATCCCGGTTCCGATCTTCACGAAGACGACGTTGCGGTGGCCCTGGGCGACGCCCGCCCGCCAGTCGCCCATGGCCATGACGTTGACGTCGTTGTCGACCCAGACCGGCGCTCTGAGCCGGGTCTCGAAACGCTCCCGGATCGGATAGTCGTCCCAACCGGGCATGATCGGCGGCGCGACCGGTCGCCCGGTCTCGAACTCCACGGGCCCGGGAACGCCGAGGCCGACGCCCCACAGCCCGCCCGCCGCGGGCGGCTCGTTGGCGGTGAGCTCGGCGAACATCGCCTCGACGCGCCCGAGGACGATGTCGGGCCCGGCGGCAATGTCCGACGGCTCGGCTCGGTGCGCCCGGATCCGGCCGGACAGG
This sequence comes from Chloroflexota bacterium, assembly GCA_013695255.1. Taxonomy (GTDB): domain Bacteria; phylum Chloroflexota; class Limnocylindria; order Limnocylindrales; family CSP1-4; genus JACDAV01. Next base: position 18,788 of record JACDAV010000094.1, on the reverse strand, counting down.
TCGGCGAGGGCGACGTCGATCGAGCTCGCGCCCAGATCGGCCGTCAGCAGGTACCCCGCCTCCGCGCCGAAGCCCAGGTGGCGGGGTGGGCGCCCACCGGTGCTCGGGCCGGTGCCGCCTTCGACGATCAGGCCGACCGCGGCCAGCTCACCGCTCCGCTGCGCCACGACCGCCCGCCCGAGACCGGTCCGCTCGGCGATCTCGCTCCGGGATCGGGCGCCGGCCAGCCGCACGGCGTCGAGGACGAGAACGGTCGCGTCGACGACATCGGTGGGAGATGCGGCGCTCAGCTGGTCCCGTGGCGGCACGCCGGCAGCATACTTCCGCGGGTCAAGGGCAGAAGTGCCCGCCGCGCCGGCCGATGTCGCGAGGCCGGGGCGGTGCCCGTCGTGGTGGGCGGTGTGGTTTGCTCGCCTCAATCGATCCCGTGCCGCAGCGCCCGGCCGGGCGTTGCGCCGGTGTGCCGCCCGTCGGCGACGACCGGCCGGCCGGCCACGAGCACGTGCTCGATACCATCGGGGTACCGGCGGGGGTCGTCGGCGGTCGCGTTGCTCCGGACCGTGGCCGGATCGAATACCACGATGTCCGCCACGGCGCCGTCGCGGAGCACGCCACGATCGCGCAGCCCCAGCCGTGCCGCGGGCGCCGAGGTCATCCGCCGGACCGCCTCCTCCAGGCCGAGGAGTCCCTCTTCGCGCACGAACTGCCCGAGGATCCGGGGAAAGCTGCCGTACGTCCTTGGGCTGGGCCTGGCCCCGAGGAACGTCGAATCCGTGCCGACCATCCCGATCGGGTGGCGCAGGAAGCGTCGGATGCCGTCGGTGTGCGGCCCGGGCGTCACCTCGTTCGGGCGGAGGTTCTCGGCCAGGAGCAGGTCGCACAGCGCATCCACGGGGTCCGAGCCGGTCGCGTCGATCAGCTCGCCGAGCGGGCGGCCCTCCCACCGGGCGTGCTCCGGGCGGGCGAGGTAGCCGATCCGGACGTTGCGGAGCCCGCCGGCCCCTGCGAACAGCACGCCCCGCTCCGCGAGCTCGCGGCGGATGCGGTGGCGGACGGTGCGGTCGCCGAGGCGCTCCTTCGTGCGCGCCGGCCCGCCCTCCTGGGCCCAGGTCGGGATCAGGATCAGGAGGCGCGTGCTCGCCCACTCGGACGGGTAGGCGTCGAAGGTCACGTCCAGCCCCTCGGCCCGGGCATCGTCGACGAGCGCGAGGAGCTGCTCCGGAGGGCCCGGGAACGTCCGGCGGTGGTAGAAGTGGGTGATGTGGGCGGGCGCCTCGCCCCGCCGGCCGATCTCGATCGCCTCTCGGAACGGGTCGAGGAAGCGGTCGCCAAGCGGGTAGCGCACGTGCGTGTGGTAGAAGCCGCCGTTGCGCCCCGCCTCCCGGGTCAGATCCGCGAGCTCCGCGGTCGTGGCGTAGCTGCCGGGCGGGTAGTCGAGCCCGCTCGACAGGCCCCAGGCCCCCTCCTCCATCGCCTCGCGGAGCATCGCCTGCATGCGACCGGTCGCATGCTGGTCCGCGGGGACGTCATCCCAGCCGAGCGCCCCGATCCGCAGCGCCGAGTTGCCGACGAGGAACGCGACGTTGAGGCTGATCCGGCCGTCGAACCGGCCGAGGTACGTCTCGACGGAAGACCAGTCGTACGCGATGTCCGGGTGGCCGTCGAGCCCCGCGTTGAGCTCGACGAAGTCCCGCAGGGCCCGTGGGTCGTCGAACGGGGCATACGAGTTGCCGTCGACGCCGATGACCTCGGTGGTGATGCCCTGCCGGACCTTGGGCTCGTGGAGCGGCTCCGCGAGCAACCACAGGCCGGAGTGGCTGTGCAGGTCGATGAAGCCGGGCGCCACCACCCTGCCGGTGGCGTCGATCGTGCGTGCCGCGGCGGGCGGCGGGGCGCCGGCGGGGACCAGCCGGATCCGGTCGCCCTCGATGGCCACGGTGCCGGGGGTTCCGGGCGCCCCCGTTCCGTCGACGAGCGTGCCGCCGGTGATCAGGATGTCCGCGGTCACGTGGCCGGGCTCCGGGAAGCGGTTGGGGTCCGGCTGGCGGACCAAGGAGCGGGTGGAGGTGGGGCCGGCTCGGCGTTCCGTGCCGCTGTGGGTCGGGCGGTCCGGCTGGCGGACCGGGGCACGGGTGGAGGTGGAGCCGGCACGGCGTTCCGGGCCCCTGCCCGCCCGTTGGTCCTCTTGGCGGACCAGGGCACGGGGAGACACCCGTGCCTCTGACACCTCCGAGCGGCCGCCCGCCCGTTGGTCCGCTTGGCGGACCAGCGAGCATCCGCGTAAGCGCAGGGTGAGCGCTGGTCGCCATCATCTGGGCCATGGGAACGCGCGAACGCCCAAGCGATCGGGGACGACGGCGTGCACGCGAGGCTTTCCGGCGCATCGGGCTGGACCATCGCCACGCCCGGGTGGGTGCCGGCCTGAGCCTCCGGGCGGTGGCCGCGGAAACGGGCTCCTCGCACCAGCAGCTGCGTCGGTTCGAGCGCGGCGAGCTCCAGCGTGTGTCCATTGCCGAGGCGGGCGCGTGGTGTGCGGTCGTGGGGCTCGACCTCGCGATCCGCACCTATCCGGCGGGCGACCCGATCCGTGACCGTCCCCAGCTCGTGCTCCTCGAGCGGCTTCGCGTGGAGCTCCACGGGTCCCTCGGCTGGCAGACGGAGGTCCCGCTTCCGATCCACGGTGACCTCCGGGCGTGGGATGCGCTGGTCTCGGGCCATATGCCGCGGCCGTGGCGAGCCCGGGTCGAGGCCGAGACGAGCATCGCGGACGGGCAGGCGCTCGAACGTCGCCTCCGGCTCAAGCGTCGCGATGATCCGGACGGTCATCTGATCCTGCTCGTCTCGGACACGCGGACGAACGCGACGGCGCTGCGGGCGCTCCGGCCGGGCCTGCAGGACTTCCTGCCGGCCACGGCCCGATCTCTCCTTGGGGCCCTTCGCGAAGGTCGGGATCCGGCCCGCAGCGGCATCGTGGTCCTGTAGCACGGAGGCCGACTTACGGGTCCACGCCGGGGCGCCGATCACGTCGGCGCACCCGCCCCCGGCCCCTCCAGTTGACGCCCGCGAACCCAGGCGCCGCGGACCATCTCCGGGTGCGCGCGGAAGATCAGTCGGCTCAAGAGGTCCACCGGATCGTCCAGATCCGCGCCCGGGATCGCGGCGGTGAGCGCAGCGTCGACGGCGATCAGGTCCGCCTCCTTGCCCTCCTCGAGCGAGCCGATCTTCTTCTCAACGCCCAGGGCGCGCGCGCCCTCGAGCGTCGCCATCCGCAGCCAGTCCAGCGGAGCGAGAGTCGGGCGCGCGTCGCCGCCGACGACCCGCAGCGCGTTCTGCGTGTACGCCCCCACCCGCATCGCGTCGAAGATCGAGAGGTCCGGCCCGCCCGCCACGTCCGAGCCCAGCCCGACCGTCAGCCCCGCCTCGAGGTAGCGCGCCAGCGGCATCACGCCCGAGGCGAGGAACAGGTTCGAGGCCGGACAGTGGGCCACCCGGGTGTCCGTCTCGACCAGCCGCGCCAGCTCGCGGTCCGAGAGGTGGATGGCATGCGCGAGCACCGTGCGCGGGCCGAGCCCGCCCGCCCGGTCATAGACGTCGACGTAGTCCCGGGCCTCGGGAAATAGCCGGGCCACCTCGGCCATCTCGCCCCGGTCCTCGGACACGTGCGTCTGCCAGAGCGCGCCAGCGGCCCGTGCCGCGTCGGCGGAGGCACGCAGCATGTCCGCGGTGCAGGAGATCGCGAAGCGGGGCGTGAACGCGTACTGCAGCCGGCCGGCATCGCGCCCGTGCCACCGCTCGCACAGCTCGATCGACTCGCTGAGCGAGCGGTCGAGGATCGTCGAAGGGTCGATCGTCTCGTCGTAGGTGATCCGGTCCATCATCACCTTGCCGATGACCGCCCGGATCCCATGCGCGTCGGCCGCATGAAAGGCGGCGTCGAGCGAGCGGGCATAGACCGTCCCGTACAGCAGCACCGTCGTCGTGCCGACGGCCGCGAACGCGTCGAAGGCCAGCGGCGCCAGCCGCTCGGCCACCGTGGGGTCCGCCCATTCGCGCTCGAGCGGGAAGATGTACCGGTCGAGCCAGGCGAGGAGGTCGAGCCCCGCCCCGAGCCCCGCGTTGGGGAGCTGGGGGAGATGGGCGTGCAGGTCGACCATCCCGGGCAGCAGCACCCAGGGGCGAAGGTCGAGCGCGGCGTTCGCGAGCTCGGGCCGCTCCGCCGCCGCGCCGACCGACGCGATGCGGCCCGCCGGGTCGACCTCGAGGACCCCGTCGGCCTCCCATCGGATGCCGCCCGCCGCCAGCGGGCTCAGGATCCGGGCGCGCAGGGAGAAGGGCGGCCGCGCGGGGAGAGGCGGCACCGGCATCACGGCGGCCGATGCTAGCAGAGCGGTTCGGCGGCTCCGGAGGCGCCCGGTGTCAGCGGCGCGAGGATCCAGTAGCCCGCCGGCGTCCCGCAGGCGGCCCGGCGACGTCCCGCAGCCCGGCGACGTCCCGCAGCCCGGCGACAGAGCGCGGCTCAGCGGCGTCCGGCGCCGCGGAGCATCAGCGCTTCTTGGTCCGGTAGAGCGCCAAGTGCTCCGTCCACGGGGACGCTCCGCGATCGCCAGGCGCACACGACCCGTGCCAGCCGCAGACGCAGGTGATGGTCTGCGCCTTGTGAACATACGTCTCGATCACGTGCTTGAACGGCGGCTCGACCGCGGTCGCGGAGCGAAGAGATGATGCGGACGAGCGAGGGTTCACGCGGACCTCCTGGGAATCCCTGGGCGCGAGACGGAGCGCGGGGGCTCGAAGTATGCCCGAAATCGGCGATCCCTGCTGGCAACACCCGCGCCCGTTCGCACCTATCCCGCCGGCAGGAGCGACGTGTCGACGACCTGCTCGACCGTGACCGGGTTGGGCACCAGCCCGAGCTCGGTCATGAACGCGATCGACTGCTGCCATGCGCCGGTGTCGATGGCCCCCATGGCGCCTGCGCCGTCGCCCTCGTCGTCGCCCCGCCACGCCTCGATCGTCGCGTCGAGGATCGCCTCCTGGGTGGCGCGGTTTTGGGCGAGGTCCGGGACCGCGGCGATCGCCGCGTCCACGCCGCGAGACGGATCGTCGGCGATCGCCCCCATCGCCCGCAGCGTCGCCGCCACGAACGCCTGCACCGCATCACGCTTCGTCTCGAGCGTCCCGGTCCCGGCGATCAGGCCGGGGCCCGGCAGCGGCACGACGTCGTCGACCCGCAGCACCACCGCGTCCTCGCCGGTCAGCTCGAGCTGGACGGGCTCGTTGTTGACGAAGCCGGTCGCGGCGTCGACGGCGTCCTCCTGGACGGCGACCCCCTGCCCGAAGTCGGGGTACTCGTGGATCTCGAGGTCGTCGGCCGTGAGGTCCGCCGATTGGAGCAGCGCCTGGAGCATGATCCACGAGGAGCCGTACCGGCCCGGGATGCCCAGCTTGCGCCCGGCCAGATCCTCCGGCCCCTCGATCCCGCTCGACGCCTTGGCGAACACGATCGACGGGAACGCGCGGTAGACCGAGGCGACGTACCGGATCGGGATGCCCTGGCTGACGGCCGGGATGACGCTCGTGCCGTCGGCCAGCCCGACGTCGACGGCGCCCTGGCCCACGAGCGTGACGAGATCCGGGTCGATCTTGTTCTGGAACGTCACCTCGAGCCCGGCCTCGCGGTAGAAGCCCGCCTGCTGGGCGAGGTAGAAGGGCGCGAACTGGACGCTCGGGATGAAGCCGAGCCCGACCGTCAGGGGGGTCACGGGGGTCGACGAGGCGGCGGGCGGGCTCGACGCGCCCACGGTGCAGGCGCCGGCCGCCACGGCGATCGACAGGGCGGCGGCGAGGGCGGCGAGCGGGCGGCGCGAGGGCATGGGCGGGTCTCCGATCTTGATTACCGGGCGCCGACCAGCCGGCGCTCGACGAGGATGACGAGGAGGTACAGCGCGACGCCGAGCGCCGCGATCGTGACCAGGGTCGCGAACATGAGCGGGATGTCGAAGAGGCTCCCGCGCGCCAGGTTGACGAGCACGCCGAGACCGCGCTCCGCCCCCGCCCACTCGCCCACGATCGCGCCGACGACGGCGAGCGTCACGCCGACCCGCATCCCGCCGAGGATGCTCGGCAGCGCGGCGGGGATCTCGAGGGTGGTCAGGACCTGGCGGCGGGTGGCCCGCAGGCTGCGGCCGAGCTCGAGCAGCCCGGCGTCCACCGATCGGATCCCGACCATCGTCGCCACCGCGACCGGGAAGAAGACGATCAGCGCGCAGATGACGACCTTGCTGAGGAGGCCGGGGCCGAACCACAGCGCCAGCAGCGGCGCGAGGGCGAGGATCGGCGTCGCCTGCGCGGCCACCAGGTAGGGCGAGAGCAGCCGCTCGACGAGTGCCGAGCGGGCGAGGCCATAACCGATGACCAGTGCAAGGCCCGCCCCGACGGCGAACCCGAGCACGACCTCGACGAGCGTCGCCGCGAAGTGGGGCGTGATCGTTCCCTCCGCCAGCGCTTCGACGAGGCGGCCGGCGACGGCTTCCGGCGGCGGCAGGATGAACGGCGGCAGCCCACCGACGACGACGATCGCCTTCCAGCCGGCGAGCGCGACGACAAAGGCGCCGAGGACCGTGATCGCGCCGATGCGCGTCACGCGGCCACGTCCTCGAGGTGCCGGCGGACGATGCGGGCGAGAGGCGACACGACGGCGTCGTCGAGGGTCGACATGTCGCGCGGGCGCGGCAGCGGTACGGGCAGGTCGGCCAAGACCCGACCCGGTCGGGCGGACAGGACGATGACCCGGTCGGCCAGGAAGATCGCCTCCGGGATGCTGTGGGTCACGACGATCCCGGTCGTCGCGGTCCGCGCCCACAGGTCCAGGAGCTCGACGTTGAGCCGCTCCCGCGTCAGGGCGTCGAGCGCGCTGAACGGCTCGTCGAGCAGCAGCACCCGCGGCTCGAGGGCGAGCGCCCGCGAGAGCGCGACCCGCTGGCGCATCCCGCCGGACAGCTGCGACGGCCGCGCGCCGGCTGCACCCTCCAGGCCGACGAGCTCGAGCAATTCGCTGACCCGGGCATCCCGGCGAGCGCGGGGCCACCCGGCGAGCTCGAGGGGATAGGCGATGTTTGCGGCTACGGATCGCCAGGGCAGGAGGCGTGGCTCCTGGAACACGAGCCCGACGGCCGGGTCCGGCTCGGTCACGGGACGCCCATCCAGCGTCACACCGCCACGGTCCGGCGTCAGCAGTCCAGCGATCGCCCGCAGGAGCGTGCTCTTGCCGGACCCGTTGGGGCCGATCAGCGCGACGATCTCCCCGGGCTCGACGTCAAGCGAGACCCCGTCGAGCGCGAGCAGGGGCCCGTCCGATCGACGGAAGGTGAGCGCCACGTCGACCACGGACACGCGCCCGGCGCGATTCGTCACGTGATCCCCTCCGGGATCCGACCGCGCAGGATCGGCGCGATGGCCGGGTGGAGCGCGGCATAGCGCGCGTAGAGGTCGTCGTAACGGTCCCCCGTCGCGCGATCCGGCTCGAGCCAGCGGTCGATCCGCGTCATTGCCGCGATCGCGCTCGGCAGGTCCGCGTGCGCGCCGACGCCCGTCGCGGCCACGATCGCGGAGCCGAGGACCGCGGTCTCGAGCACATGCGGGACCGCCACGGGGAAGCCGGTCACGTCCGCCTTGATGCGGTTCCAGGTCTCGCTCCGGGCCGGGCCGCCACACACGCGCATCGCGGCGACCCGGACGCCGGCCTCGAGGATCGGCTCCGCGACGTGCCGGATGGCCAGCGCGGCAGCCTCGAGGATCGCCCGGACGAGGTGCCCGCGACCATGGCCCATCGTCAGTCCCACGAACGCCCCGCGCGCCTCCGGATCCCAGAGCGGCGACCGCTCGCCGGCCAGATACGGCAGGAAGACCAGCCCGTCCGTGCCGGGCACGGCGGCGGCCTCGCCGATGAGCGACTCGATCGTCTGGCCGCAGCCCAGCACGTCCTCGCGGAACCAGTCGAGCGCCTTGCCGGTCGCCGCCATCGCCCCACCCACGATCCAGCGACCCTCGAGCGGCGACGGCGTGCAGAAGGCGCCGCGGGCGTCGACCGGCCCGTCCCAGTAGACGCCGAAGCCGCCGGCCGTGCCACCGGCGTCCATCGCGTCGCCGGGCTGCAGCATGCCGGCGCCGTGGAAGCTGGCGAAGGCGTCGACCATGCCCGCGATCACGGGCGTCCCGACCGGCAGGCCGGTCGCGTCGGCGGCATCGGCCGTCACCGCTCCGAGCCTTGCTCCGGCCGCGATCGCCGGCGGCACCCGGTCGGCCGGGATCCCCCGCTCGAGGACCGCCGGGGACGCGGGTGCCGGCTGGCCGGGGACGAGCGTCGTGGCCGCGATCCCGGTCAGTCGATGGGCCAGGAACTCCCACGTGTTCAGGTACCAGCGTGTCTCCGCCGCGACGCCGGGCTCGTGCCGCTCGACGTGGAGCGCCGCCGGCAGCACGCCGAGCGCCCAGCCGCGCAGGCCGCTCACCTCGGTCAGCTCGGCCTGCTCGGCGGAGGCGCGCGTATCGAGCCAGGTGATCGCCTGGCGGGTCGGCCGGCCGGCCGCGTCGATCGCGGTGAGGGTGGGCCCGTGGCCGTCGAGGGCCACCGCCAGGACCTCGCCGGGACTGCGATCCAGCAGCTCGCGGGTCGTCCGCGACACCGCCGACCACCATGCCTCCGGGTCCTGCTCCGCGACCCCTTGGCCTGGTCCAGGCCGCAGGGGGTGGGCCGCCCGGGCCAGGGCCAGGAGCCGACCGTCCAGTGTGACAAGTCCGGCCTTTGTCTCGGTCGTCCCGACGTCGATGCCGAGCACGACGGACTCGCGCGTGGTCACCTGCCGAGCCCCGGCTGCGGCGGGTCGGCACTCTCCTCGTCGGCGGCGAGCACGGCCTCGGCCGTCTGCGCGTCCGTCACGAGCGTCGTGACAATGCCCGCCCGCAGCGCGCCGAGGATCGGCGCCACCTTGGAGGCGCCACCCGCGACGCCGATCGTGACCGGGACCCGGCGCAGCTCGGCCGCGTCGAAGGCGATGGTTCGGGGGCGCAGGGCGTCGCGGGCGATGAACCGTCCGTACCGGTCGAACGGCGCGATGAGCACCTCGCCCACGGCCTGCCGGCGATCCAGCTCCCGGGTGAGCTCGTCGCCGAAGCTCCCCGCGCCCCAGCCACGGCCGCCGATCCCGAACAGCGCCACGTCGAGCCGCTCCCAAAGCTCGAGCACGCTACGGATCCCCGCGTGCCGGATCAGCGCGTCCTTGGTCGCCGCGTCGTCGACCAGTCCGGGCGCGAGGAGGCCGTGGGCGGCCGCCCCAAGCGCCTCCGCCACCCGGCGGAATGGTTCGCGAGCCGGGCCAGCGAACCAGTAGCCGCCGCACAGCGGCACGATCGCCGCCGCGACCGGGGACGGAGTCTCGGGCAGCGCATCCGCCGTCGCGGAGACCGATGCTCCGTCGCCGAGGCCGACGACTGCCCCGTCGCGCACGGTCGAGCTGAGCACCTGCGCGGCCAGCCTGCCGACGCTGCGACGGGTCAGCTCCTCCGGGCCCTCATGGCTGGGGGCGAGGTGCACTTCGCGCAGTCGGAAGCGCTCCCGCAGCACCGGACCCGCGGCCGACTCGACGGCCGGCCGGTCATGGATCCGGATCTCGACGATGCCCTCGGCGCGGGCCTGCTTGAGCAGCTTCGAGACCTGCGGGCGAGTCACGCCCACGAGTTCCGCGATCCGTCCCTGGGTCTCGCCCAGCTCGTAGTAGAGGCGGCTGACGCGGACGAGCGTGCCGATGTGAGCTTCCGGGGGGCTGACGTTCCGCACTTTTGCATTATACAGATGTGCCTCGCCGCGCACTTCGCCCGGCGCGGACCATCTCTCGTCTGCACCGGGATCCCGTGTAATGAACCTGTCACTTGCGGTAGCCCAAGCGAGTCTCTACGGTGGCCCGCGGAGGCATGCCGTCCACATCGCTCACGGCCCTGTGGTGCGGCGCCGAGCACGCCTCCCAATGCGCAACAGGCAGGTCGGCCCGCTCGTGTCCCATCCGCATGCCCGGCCACCCACGCCCGTGTCGGGTCTGACCTGATGGCCAGCCACCAGACCCGGGCCGTTTCTCGACGGACCTCCTCAACGGCTCGATGGGCGGTGGGGGTCCTCTTCGACAGCACGTTCCTGCCCCCAGGCCATGCCACGGCGAGCACCATCGTCGATGTCGGAACGACACCAGCGTGACCCGGATCCTCCCGGTCTGTCTCCCGGCGTCGGACGTCGGCTTCGGTGAGCGCGTTCGCCGGGTCGTGTCGCAGGATCGATGGGATCTCGACTCCGCCGAGGCGATTGCCCTGATGCAGGCGGTCCTACGCCAGAGCTACCCGATGGCGACTGTCCTGAGCCATGACGGGGTGTGGGCGGGCGGCCAGCGCCGCACCGTGGTGCTCGACGTCTACCGTGATGGGGCCCCGGGAGCCGCCGAGCTCGAGGTTCGCTGGGCGGGGGCAGTCTACGACCGGAGCGGGGTCGCGGCCTACCGGCTGGCGGCCCGCAGCCTCGGCGACGGCGCGGCCGCGGAATTGGTTGTCGAGCGGGCCTTCCGCGAGGTCCGGCGGTCGGTCGAGGCCGGCCTTTCGGTCGAGGCGGGGGGAGCGGCCGTGGAGGCTGCCGCTCGACGGCTCGCGAACGATGCCCGCCTGTCCGCACAGCCTGCGCCGAGCGCTGCCCGGACCATCGACGCGCCGGAACGACCCGCGCTCGCGGGCGAGTCCGTGCGCAAGGGCGCAGTCCGCACCGTCCTGACGCAGGCAGCGCTTGCCCGATTGCTCGCGGCTCAGCGAGGGGTCCTCGAGCTTGGCGTCCTCGAGGACCTGAAGGTCAGCGAGATCGCGGAGCGAATGCAGACGACGTCCGCGGCCGTCCACACCCTCCTCAGGGAGGCGTTACTGGCGGTCGGCTCCGGGGTTCCGCCATCCTCGGCGACGACGCTTGCGCACTGGCGTGCCGCGCAGCGGCGCTGGGACCAGCTGCCGGCGAACGATCCCGCTCGCGCGGAGCGGGGCCTCGTCGTCGCGCACGCATGGCTCGACTACCAGGTCGTGTGCGGTGCCGTCGAGCCACAGACGGCGATCCTCGTCACCGGCGCTGACCGGCGTTTCATTGCGGCCAGCGCCAATGCCGGCCACATCCTTGGCCGACCATCGTTGATCGGGCTCCGGATCGACGACGTGACGGCTGCGTATGCTCGACCGCTCGTTGCCGAGCTCTGGAAGATGTTTGACGCCAACGGGTCCATGCACGGCGATTACGACTGCGATCGACCCGGTCAACCTCCCATCCGCATCCCGTTTCGCGGCGTCTGGGGTCGACCGCTGCCCGATCTCCAGGTCGGATACCTTCAGTCACTCGCGGCGGTTCCGGCTGGTGTCGCCGCGTCCGCCTGACGCACACCGGCGTCACGTCCGGGCCGCTACAGCACGCGCCCGGGGTTCAGGATGCCGAGCGGGTCCAGCGCGGACTTGATCCGGCGCATGACTTCGACCGTCCCCTCCCCCACCTGCGCCGGCAGGAACTCGCGCCGCGAGGCGCCGATCCCGTGCTCCGCCGTGATCGTGCCGCCCAGGTCGAGGGCCGCCCGGTAGAGGTCGGCCCGGGCCGCCTCGGTGAGCTCCTCGGCCCGCGCGTCGTCGCGCTCGAAGATGAAGTTCGGGTGGAGGTTGCCGTCCCCGGCGTGGCCGAACGTGGCGCAGCGGACCCCATGGCGGTCCGCGATCGCCTCGATCGCTCGGAGCAGCTGTGGGACGCGGGCACGCGGCACGCCGACATCCTCCATCCGGACGGTGCCCTGACGCTCGAGCGCGCGCAGCGCGAGGCGCCGGGCCTGCCGCAGCCAGTCCGCCTCGGTGGCGTCGGCCGCCTGCACGATCGAGGTCGCCCCGGCCGCCTCGCATGCCGCGCCGGCGGCCTCGATCTCCGCGGCCGCGCCGGCAGCCGGCAGGTCCGACTCGATCATCAGCATCGCCTCGGCGTCGCGGTCGAGCCCCAGCTGGTGCCAGTCGTCGACCGCCGCGATCGTGGCCCGGTCCATCAGCTCGAGCGTCACCGGGACGAGCCCCGCGGCCGTCATGCGCGCCACCGCGTCGCCGGCCGCCTCGAGCGAGGCGAAGAACGCAAGCATCGTCGAGCGCGGCGGCGGCAGCGGTCGGAGCCGCAGCGTCGCCTCGGTGATGATCCCGAGCGTCCCCTGCGACCCGACGAAGAGATGCGTCAACGCATAGCCCGCGACGTCCTTGACGTTCCGGCCGCCGGTGCGGATCACGGACCCGTCCGCCAGCACGACCTCCAAGCCGAGGACGGATTCCCGCGTCTGGCCGTACTTAATGCAGCACAGCCCGCCGGCATTCGTGCCCAGGTTGCCACCGATCGAGCAGATCTCGTAGCTCGCGGGGTCCGGCGCGTAGAAGAGCCCCTCGGCGGCCATCGCGCGCTTCAGCTCGGCGTTGATGATCCCGGGCTGGACGACGACGCACAGGTTCTCCCGGTCCAGCTCGAGGATGCGGTCCATCCGGGTCAGCGCGATCGTGAGGCCGCCCTCGATGCCGGCCGCGCCGCCGGACAGCCCCGTCCCGGCGCCGCGGGGAACTACCGGGATCCGGTGCTCGGCGGCGACGCGGACGAGACCGGCCACCTCCGCGGTCGACGCGGGCAACGCCACCGCCAGCGGGAGCCCGGCGTGCAGATAGGCGGTCTCGTCGTTCCGGTAGCCCTCGCGATCGACGGGATCGGTCAGGAGGCGGACCTCCGGCAGCGCCCGGCCGATGGCTTCGAGAAAGGCGGACTGCGCGGCCGCGCTGGGCGCCGGAGGCCCGCTGGCGATGGTCATGGCCCGAAGGATACGCGGGCGGGCCGGACGTTCGGGCCGGGGCGCCCGATCGGCGGAGGAGGGTAGGATCGGCGACATGCACCGTCTGCGACGCACGCTCCTGGTGCCCCTGGGCCTCGGTCTGGCCCTCGCCGCGGCGGCGCTCCCGGTCTCCCCCATCGCGGAGCGCAGTGCTGCGCCCGCCGCGGAACCGCCGACGGTCAGCGCTGGCCACGTCGCGGGCGCCACGTCCCAGCCGGCCCGGATCTCGGGCGGCACGCTGCGCACGGGCGCTGCACCGATCCGGCCGCCGGCCCCGGCAGACGCCCCAGCGACGCAGCTCGTCAGCGGGTCGGTCGACCGCGCCAGCATCCGCATGTCCGCCACGTACGCGGCGGCGCTCAACCTGAACTTCGGGACGCGGGCGATCGCGGTCGACACCACGATCACGGCCACGAACACGTCGGGCACCTCGGTCGACCGGGTCGAGCTGAACACGATCGCGGCGCGGCTCGGCGGGATCCGCCTCGGCACCGTGTCGGTCGACGGGCGTGCAGCCTCCGCGTCGATCCGCGACCAGACGATCCTCGTCCCGCTCGGTGGCGTGCTGCCGGCCGGCGCGACCGTGAAGATCCGGGTCGCGTACCGGGCCACGCTCAACGGCGACCTCGCCGGCTCGAACTGGCTCTTCACCCGGACGAACGGCGTGGCCAGCCTCTACCGCTGGCTGCCATGGATCTCCCGCGAGACGGCCTTCACCCGCCCGAACCATGGCGACCCGTTTGTCACCCCGGCGAGCCCGCGAGTCACGGTCAGGATCACCACGGACCGGCCACTGGTCCTCGCCACGACTGGCGACCGGATCGCCTCGAGCGGTCTCAGCCAGACCTTCGAGGCCCGCAACGTGCGCGACTTCACCGTGACGGCGGCACCGGACTTCCGGACCGGCTCGCGCGTGGTCGGCAACACCACCGTGCGGGTCTGGTACCGGCCCGGGTTCCCGGCCACGACCGCGCTCGACCAGGCGGTCCGGGCGATCGGCCGGATGAACGCGCTCGTCGGCACGTACCCGTACCGGACCTACAAGGTGGTCCAGTCGGCCGGCGGCTACGCGATGGAGGCCCCCGGCCTGATCTGGCTGCCGACCGGCGTGGCCCCGTCGAGTCTCCCGTACCTCGTCCATCACGAGACGGCCCACCAGTGGTTCTACGGGCTCGTCGGCTCGGACCAGGCGCGCGAGCCGTTCACCGACGAGGCGGCCGCGGACTTCCTGGCGCGCTACACGCTCGGGTCGAAGCGGGCCAGCCGGTGCTCCACCGCCCGACTCGACCTGACGATCTACAGCTACTCGTCCGCCTGCTACTACGAGACGATCTACATCCAGGGCGGCAACTTCCTCGACGACCTGCGCAGCCGGATGGGCTCGACCGCGTTCTGGAAGGCGTTGCGCGCCTACGTGAGCGCCAACCGGTACGGCATGGCGACGACGAAGTCACTGCTCGACACGCTCGACGCCCACACGTCGCTCAACCTCGTTCCCCGGTACGAGCCTCGGTTCCCGCGACTCTACTGACCGCCACCCGCGAAGGTCTGGGGGCCCGGGTCATGCGGCGGTCCGCTGCCCGGGCCTGCGGCATCCAGCGGAGCCCGGGCGGCAACCACGGGCGCCAGAGGCGGAACCCGCCGACGAGCCAGCGACTGACCGACCGCTCGATGGGTCCCCACCGGAGGCCGTAGCCATCTCGCACGGACGGCGGCAGGAGCCCCACCGCGGGCCACATCGTCCACGCGTACGCGGGCGCGGGTAGCCACCCCAGCCACGGCGCGACGGGGCCGAGCGGCGGCTGCAGCACGTGCAGCGCCAGCCGACGGGCGGTGGCTGAGATCCGGAGCGGTCCGGTCGGCCCGAGCATCGCCGCCAGGTACGCCTCGAACGTCTTCAGGTCGGGCGGCAGCAGGCCCTCGGGGACCCCGAACGCACGCGCGATCGGCCGGGTCTCCGCGTAGAAGCGCTCGCGCCGGTCCCGGGACAGCGGCCCGAGCCAGGCCTCCGCCGCGACGAGCGTCGAGTCGACGAGCGTGGCATGGACCCACAGCGAAAGCTCCGGGTCGCGGGCGCTGTAGCGCGGCCCGTGGCGCTCCCGCGCTCCGGCGTCGCGGACCGGTCCGGCGATCCCGCGGTGCAGCGCATTCAGTCGCCGGATCTCCGCTCGAGCCCGGGGCGTGGATCCGTAGACGATCGCGAGGTAGCTCCGGAGCGTGCCTCGCAGACGCAGCCACGGGTCCGCCGCGAAGTCACCGTGCTGATCGACGCCCTCGGCGACGAGCGGATGGGCGATCTGCAGCAGGAGCGCGCGCGGGCCGGCGGCGAGCAGAAGCATCGCCTCGCGGTTCAGGCGCCAGGCTTCGCTCGCCGGCCCGTACAGGCCCGGGTCGCCGCCGGGCGTGGATCGGCGCGACGAGCCGTTCAGCGCTCCCCGGGGCGCCGGCCCACCACCCACCACGCCGCCGGGAACAGGCCCGCAGCCAGCAGGAGCTTGAGCGCGTCGACGATGAGGAAGGGCGTCACGCCGAGCGACACGCCGGTCGCCGGGTCCACGCCTAGGGCGGCCGTCAGCCACGCCGCCCCGAGCGCGTAGATCACGAGGTTGCCGAGGATCATCGCGCCGATCGCGCCGGCGAGCCGCCGGTCCCAGCCGAGCTCCGCCAGCCAGCCGACGAGCGCCGCCGCGAAGACGAACCCGACCAGATAGCCGCCCGTTGGGCCGAGCATCCACCGTCCGGCCTCCTGGCGGGCGAACGAGTCGACCCCGGAGGCGCCGCCGGCATAGAACGGCAGCGCCAGCCCGAGGGCGAGGTAGAGGAGCAGCGCGAGGACGCCCCGCCGCAATCCCAGAGCGCCGCCCACGAGCAGCACGCCGAACGTCTGGCCGGTGATCGGGACGGGCGTGGTGGCCAGCTGGAGACGGTAGTCGGCGATGAGCGGGATGGTCTGGCCGGAGGCCACGATCTCGAGCTGTGCCGTCAGCGCGACGACGAGGGCGCCGAGCCCGATCAGCAGCACGTGCCGGACCCGAGCGCTGATCGGCTCGCCGATCCGGATCGGGACGAGGAAGTCGGCGATCGTGATGCCGCGCTCGGCCGCCGGCAGGCGGGGAAGCCTCGGGATGGCGATCGTCACCGCGGTCCTCCAATCGGCCGCCGTTCTCCCGGTCCGGCGACGGTTCGAGTCTACCAAAGGCCGGCAGCGCGGCCGAACGGCTCCGGGCGGGGTGGGACTCCGGGCGCGGGGTGGCTCCGGGCGCGGGCTGTTACTCGAACTGGACGGCGCGAACGATCGACAGGCGACCGGCCAGGCGGGCGGGGTACCAGGCGGCGGCCATCGAGACGGCCAGTCCGAGGACCGCCGTCAGCGCGAGAGCGCTCCATGGGACGTCGACCGCGACGTCGAGCCGTCCACCGGCGAGGACGATCATCACCGCTCCCACGAGGAGCCCAGTCAGCCCGCCCAGGACGGCT
This sequence comes from Chloroflexota bacterium, assembly GCA_013695255.1. GTDB lineage: Bacteria > Chloroflexota > Limnocylindria > Limnocylindrales > CSP1-4 > JACDAV01. Next base: position 2,403 of record JACDAV010000094.1, on the reverse strand, counting down.
CCCACGAGACCGAGAATGCCCGCCTCGACGACGACCATCCGGCCGACCTGGCGCCGGGTCATCCCGGCTGCGCGGAGAATGCCGATCTCGCGGACGCGCTCGACGACGTTCATGGTCAGCGTGTTGACGATGCCGAGGGCGGCGATGACGACGGCCACCAGCGCGAGGGCGTCGAACAGTCCGAAGATCCGGCCCAGGGCATCGCCGATCGCGCCCTCGATCCGGGGCAGGGTCGCCGGCTCGAGGGCCGCCACCTGGGCGATCCACTCGACCTCGGCTCGGGCGTCGGGCGGGGCGTCGGTCGCAAAGCGGACGGCGAACGAGTCGGCACCCGCGACCCCGAAGTGGCGGCGCGCGTCGCCCCAGCCGACGAGGATCGTCTCGCCCGCGCTGCCGGCCAGGGCCCGCTCCACGATCCCCACCACCCGGAGCTCCGCAACGCGCTCGCCACCGACCGCGAACCGCAGGCTGTCGCCGACCCGGACACCCAGCCGCTCCGCCTGGCTCCGTGGCAGCACGGCTGCGCCGCCGGCATCGAGCGCGGTGAGGGCGTCGGTCCGGTCGCCGGCCACGAAGGTCAGGCGGCCGTCCTCGAGCAGCGCGCGGCCATTGACCGCCGCGCCGTCGACGCGAACGCCGTCGAGCGCCAGATCGAAGGTCGCCATCGGCGTGACGCGGGCGACGCCGTCGGCGTCTCGGAGATCGTCGAGGACCGCCTCGTCCAGCCCAACCGGTCGAATGGACGTGAGGACCACCTCGCCCGGCACGACGCCTGCCAGCCAGCCGCCGGCCTCCCGGCGGGCATGCTGCGCGACGCCGCCGACGGCCACGATCATGGCCAGGCCGATGGTCAGTGCCCCGACCGTGAGCGCCGCCCGGCTGCGGTCGCGCACGAGCGAGCCCCGGGCGAGGCGTTCCTCCAGCCGTGCGACGGCGGAGAAGGGCGCGCCGGCGACCCGGCTGAGCGGCCTCAGCATGAACGGCGACAGCAGCGTCGCGATCAGCAGCACCCCGTACACCGCGAGCGCCCGGAGCGCGCCGGTGCCGGCCGCGCCGCGTGGCCAGATCAGGAGGCCCAGGATCGCGACGGATGCGAAGACAGCCACCAGCCAGCGGAGCTGGGCCCGTTGCCCGGCACCCGCCTGGGCCCGGAGCCGGAGCGCCTCGATGGGCGGGATGCGCCCGGCCCGCCAGGCGGGCTCGAAGGCGGCAGCCACCGTGACGGCCAGGCCAACCGCCGCGGCGATCGCGAGCGCCGAGGGCTCGACCTCGAGGCTGCCGATCGGGACGGAACCGATCGCGCCCACGTAACCGGCCATCAGCGCCGCCAGACCCGTTCCCACGACGAGGCCGAGGAGCGAGCCGAGCGTGCCGAGGACGACCGCGCCGACCAGGATGAACCCGGTGATCTGGCGACGCGTGGCCCCGGCCGCCCGGAGAAGCCCGATCTCGCGGACGCGCTCGGACACCGTCATCGACAGCGTGTTGAAGATGAGGAAGGCGCCGACGAACAGCGCGACGGCGGCGATCAGCGCGGTGGTCGCCTGGAAGTCCGCGGTCGAGGCGCGCAGCGATGCCCCGAGCTCGAGCGGCGACGAGAGGACGTAGGGCTCGAGCGTCAGCCGGTCCACGAGGGCCGCCTCGACGGCGTCGACGGTCGTGCCCTCCGCGACCCTGAGGTCGACCCGGTCGACACCACCCTCGACCGCGAAGAGACGAGCGGTGGCCGCGATCGGCAGGATGACGGTGCGCCCGCTCGAGCCGACCAGCGGCCCGTCCCCGGCGGCGATGCCGACCACGCGGAAGCGCTCGGACGCCCCGGCGCCATCGACCGTGAGCTCGCTGCCGAGCGAGAGCCCGTCGGCCAGCGCGAGCCGCTCGGAGATCACCGCCGAGGCCTCGTCGGCCCGCAGGAGCGGCGAGCCGGCGACGATCGCGACGTTGTGGACGAGCGCATCCAGTTGCGGGTCGATACCGAGCACGGTGACCGGCGGCGGGAGGGGTCCGACGACGTCCGCGTCACGACGCAGGTAGATCCGGCGCTCCACGGTCGGGACCGCGACCTCGACGCCGGCGGTGTCGCGGATCGCCGCGACCGTCGCCTCGGACAGGCCGCGCTCCTGGAAGGCGGCGACGCGAAGATCGGCCCGCCCGACGAGGTGCGCGACCGTCCGGTCGATCGACCGGTCGATGCCGGCGTTCGTCGCGAGCGACGCGAGCAGGACGGCGACGCCAAGGGCGATCCCGAGCACGGTGAGCAGGGTGCGGAGGCGGCGGGCCCCGAGGCCACGCCAGGCCAGGGCGGCCAGACCGGTCACCGCTACAGGCCGAGCTGGGCGAGCCGGGCGATCAGCGGCGTCGCGTCGTGCGTCTCGCGGCGGCCAAGCGCGATCTCGTCACGGA
>JACDAV010000073.1 GCA_013695255.1 Chloroflexota bacterium | reverse complement strand
GGCCATGCCCGGGAGCTTCACGGGAGCCGCGACGCCGGGCGTCCCGGTCGCGCGGCCCGGCCCGCTGCGCCGCCAGGGGCGAAACGAGATGCCGTCGTGGCTGGCGGTCAGCCCCCCGGAGGGTGCGACCGACGAGCCGGCCCCCGAACCGTCCGCCTCGCCCGCGGAGGCACCGGAGGGCGGGCCGGATCCCGCAGCCACCGGAGCCCGATCAGCAGGCTGACCACGGCCGGGATCATGAACCAGGCAAGGACTGCGCCCGCGATCAGCTGCCAGCGGCCGGTGGAGATCGGCGCCATCAGGCTGACGCGGATGGCATCGATCTCCGTGCGGAGCTCGCCGAGGTCGTCGGCCAGGACGGCCAGGTCCTCACCCGCGAGCGCGACGGACTGCCCGGCCGACTCTAGGTCCGTCGCGACGGCCGCGGCCTGACCCGCGACGCGCTCGAAGTCGTCGGCCACCGTCGCGAACGGCCGGCTCCCGAAGAGGTCGATCCGGAGGGAAGCGGCGGCGCCGCGCAGCGACGTCCCGAGGCCGGTCATGAAGGTGCCCGCGGAACCGGCTGCCCGCGCGGTGTCGCCGAGGCTGTCGTTCGCTCCGCCGACCGCGGTCTGCGCATCGGTGATCGCGGTCGCGGAGGCGTCCAGCATCGCGACCAGCTGTCGTCGCTGGCTCTCGAGGCCGAACGGTCCCTCCTCGCCGCCCAGCGGCCCGGCCACGTAGGCCAGCGCGACGCCGAACAGGAGCACGCCCGTTGCCCCGAACAGCGTCAGGCCGAAGCCGATCCGTCGACGGCCGGTCGTGCCCTCGGACGGCACCTCGACCGGCTCGGTCGCCTCGGCGTCCTCGGGCGCGGCCGCTGGGGTGGTCGCGGGGTCGGTCGTCCCGGGCCTCACCGCGTCAGGCCCGGACCATGTTCCGTTTCAGCAGCAGCCAGGTCACGACGAGGAGCACGGCGGCGATGGCGGCCAGCGCACCGATCGCCCACGTCGCATCGGTCCAGCCCCTGAGCATGATGTCCTGCGTCAGCCGGATGCCGTGCGTCACCGGCAGCAGGTAGCTCCCGATCCGGACCGGGTCGGTGAACTCCTCGACGGGCAGGACGAAGCCGCTGAAGAACACGGACGCGAGCAGGACGAGGAGCGACAGCTGCACGGTCTGGCGCTCGCTGTCCGAGATGACCGCGATGAACAGGCCCAGTGCCAGGGACGCGAGCGTCACCAGGCCGAGGATCCCGGCCAGCAGCAGCGGATCGCCGAGCAGGGGCACGCCCAGGACCCGGACCAGCAGGAATACCGTCCCGAGCGAGATGATCGTCGCCAGGACGCCGAATGCGAGCAGCTTGCCGAGGATGATCTCCGTCGTGCTGATCGGCGAGATGCGGAACAGCTCCATGATCCCGGTCGTGCGTTCGCGGATGAGCGAGAGGCCCACCAGGGTCACCGCCAGGTGCTGGAGGATGAGCGCCAGCACGGCGGCCCCGTAGAAGCTCGTGACGGTGGGCTGTTTGAGGGGCGCCTCGTTGATCAGGTCCGCTCGTGTCGGCTCGGCGATCACCTGCGGGGGGATCTCCGCGGCCTCCGGCTCGCCGGCCCGTACCGCGTATGCCTGTCCCTCGCCGGCCGCGGTCTTGATGATCTCCTGGTTGACTGACGACGCCATCTGCGCCGCGAGCACCCCGGCGTAGGCCTGCTGAACCGGGTCGACGACGTTGATGTGGACCTGGATGACCGACTGCTCGCCGGCCCGGAAGCGAGCCTCCATCTCGGTCGGGGCGACGATCACGACGTCCAGATGACGATCGCGCAGCCGCTGCAACGGCCCATCCGCTGACTCGGCGATTTCCTGGATGTTCATCCCGGGCGTGACCGACTGGAAGCGGCCGAGATCGGCCAGGATCCCCGACTGCGGCGGGATGACGATCACGGTCTGGAGCGGCCGCCGGTAGCCCTGGTAGCCGAGGCCGAAGATGGCCATGATCAGGAACGGCCCGAGGATCAGGCTGATGATCGCCCCGGGCCGGCGGATGACCTCCACCAGCTCCTTGCCGACAAAGGCGAGCAGCCGGGTCAGGGACTGCAGGATCATCATCGGGCGGCCTCCCGGCCGTCGGGCCTCGAGGTCCGCCCTGTCGTCGGGTCGGCGATGCCAGCGTCCACGTCGAGCTGCTCGATCGCGCGGCGCTCGTCGGCGGCCAGACGTTCCTCGGCGGTCAACGGGGCCTGTGTGCCGGGCAGCGGCTGCGTCTGCGCCGCCCAGTCTCGGGGCTCGTCCGTCGTCTCCGAGTCGAGTTGCCGGACGGTGGGATCCGCGTCGGTGGCGGGCGCGTCGTCGACGGTTGGTCCGGCGGCGTCGTCGCGGCCTGGCGCCATCGCCGCGGCCGCGCCGGATCCGGCGATCTGCTGCCGCTCCGGCTGGCCGGCATCGGTCGCGCGGCCCCGCTGCTCGACGTCGGCTCGCGATCCCTGCGCCTGCTCCTCGGCCTGGACCTCGTCGTGGTTGCGGGCCACGAGGACGGCGAAGATCTCGTCGAACGTGAGTCGGTACTCGCGCGAGTTGATGACTTCCCCGCCGGCCGCGTCGATCGCGGCCACGATGTCCGGTGTCGCGGTTCCAGCGTCGTCGACCGTGACCCGGAGCGAGCGTGGGCCGACCTGCTGGACCGCCCGGACGGTCGGCATGTTCTCGACGATGCGACCATCGAACGCACGCTCTGTCTCGACCTCGATGACGTCGCCGCCCGTCGCCTGGCGGCGGAGCTCCTCCGGCGTGGCGAGGGCCGCCATCCGTCCCTGTGCGATCAGGGCGACCCGATCGCACTCGTCCGCCTCGTTGACGTACTGGGTGGTGACGATGAGCGTCCGGCCGGTGTCCTTGAGGCGGTGCAGCTCCGTCCAGATCTGGGCTCGGAGCAGCGGGTCGATGCCGGCAGTCGGCTCGTCGAGGAAGAGCAGCTCCGGTTCGTGGACGAGCGCCGACGCCAGCTCGAGCCTGCGCTGCATGCCGCCGGAGAGCTCCGAGGCGCGCCGGCCGCGGACGTCCCACAGGTCGACGATGTGGAGGACCTCGCGGACCCGCCGACGCCGCCGACGCCACAGGAGCCCGAAGAGGCTGGCCACGAAGTCGACGTTCTCGCCGGCGGTGAGGTCCGGATAGAGCGTGAAGAGCTGTGGCATGTACCCGATCCGCTCGCGGGTCCGCCGACGGAACCGCCGCGGAGTCTCCCCGAGGACGGACACCCTGCCCTCGCTGGGCTCGAGCGCGCCGGTCAGCAGGCGGACCATCGTGGTCTTGCCCGCCCCGGACGGCCCGATCACTCCCAGGATGCTGCCGCGGGCGAGCCCGAGGCTCACGTTCCGCAGGGCGACGAGGTCGCCGAACCGCACGGAGGCGTTCTCGATCCGGATCACCTCCTCGCCGTTGGCGCCGCCGTTGGCTGGCCGTCCGGGTTGCGCCGAGAGGGGCTCGAGGGCCGGCGCGGCGGTCATGCCGCGAGGACCAAGGAGGTCCCGGAGCCGGCTGACCGAGCGGCCGCTCGCGGGGCGCACGGGATCCCCCGAGGCAGGGAAGGTCGCCGGCTGATCGCGTGGCGTATCGACATGGACGCGGGGATCTCCGTGGGGCGGTGGGCAGTGGGCGGAGTGTCGGCTGGTGGCCATTGCGGCCGGACGATCGCCGTCCACCCGTGCGGCTACGCCAGCATGACGGTCTGGGACTTCGCGCCGGTGCAACGAGAACGCGATGGCGCGTGCCGGGACGGCCGCGTCCCGACCCGAGGCGGGCCGTACGCTCCGCTCGTGCCTGCAACCCCAGGTCCCGAGCGACGCGACGAAGTCACGAGGCCGGACGAAGGCGGAGCGGACAGGCCCGATCCTCGCGCGGTGGCCCGCGAGGCGGGTCTTCGCTACAGCTCCGACGACCGGCCCGGGATCCGGCGGCGCCGGGCCGGCCGCGGGTTCAGCTATGTCGGCCTCGACGGGCGGCCGATCCGCGATCCGGACGAGTTGCAGCGGATCCGGTCGCTGGCCATCCCGCCCGCCTGGACCGATGTCTGGATCTCCCCCTTCCGCAACGGGCACGTCCAGGCGACCGGCCGCGATGCGCGCGGTCGGAAGCAGCATCGCTACCACGCGGCCTGGCACGAGGCGCGGGACGAGTCCAAGTTCGACCGGATGATCGCCTTCGCCCGCGCGCTGCCGCTCATCCGCGAGCGCTGCGAGACGGACCTCTCGAAGCCGGGGCTGCCGCGCGAGAAGGTGCTGGCGGCGGTCGTCAGGCTGCTGGAGCTGACCCTGATCCGGGTCGGCAACGACGAGTACGCCCGGCTCAACCGCTCGTTCGGGCTCACGACCCTTCGCGGTCGGCACGCGCGCGTGGAGGGGACGAGCGTCCGGTTCCGGTTCCGGGGCAAAGCCGGCAAGGAGCACGAGGTGTCGCTCCGTGACCGCCGGCTTGCGTCCGTGGTTCGGCGGTGCCAGGAGCTGCCCGGGCAGGAGCTGTTCCAGTACCTCGACGAGGAAGGCGTCCGCCGGAACGTGGCGTCCGATGACGTCAACGAGTACGTCCGGAGCATCGCCGGTGACGCGTTCACGGCCAAGGACTTCCGGACGTGGGCGGGGACGGTGCTCGCCTACCGGGCGCTGCGGGCGCTCCAGCCCGCCGGCTCCGCGACGGCCGCGCGGCGCAACGTCGTGGCCGCGATCCGCGAGACCGCGGGACGGCTCGGCAACACGCCGGCCGTCGCACGCAAGAGCTACGTCCACCCCGCCGTCCTCGACGCCTACCTCGATGGCCAGCTGGGGGGCGCGCTCGTGGAGGTCGCCGAGGAGCAGGAGACGCCGCCCGCCGAGGCGAGCGCCGAGGAGGAGGACGCGGTGGTCGAGCTGCTCGGGCAGCGGCTGGAGCTCGATGCGAAGCGGGCGAGACCGTCGGGCCCCAGGCGGCAGCGGAGGATCGCGACTGCCTGACCGCCGCCTGTCCGGCGAGTCCTTGCAAGTCTCCCGCAAGGCGTTGTTCGACGGTCAAACCGTCGCGATCAGGACCTGCCGGCACACTGGATCGCAGCGTGGCCATCTTCGCGACGATCTTCGGCGTCATCGGGCGTTTCGCCGGCAAGCTGCTGACGGCGGCGCTCGGCTGGGCCAGCACGCTCCTGTTCGGGCGCGTCCCGCAGGACAAGCAGATCCTCCTCGTCCTGATGACGTTCGGATCGGTCATCTGGTTCGTCCTGCTGGCCGGCGTGGTGTTCCCCGACCTCGCCACCCTGATGCTCGGCTTCATCACGTTGCCGAGCTTCATCAGCGACAACTGGATCCGGCTGGCGATGCTGGTCGCCGCGATCATCGTCCCGCTCCTGATCGGCACGGCGGCGGTGTTCGTGCAGCCCAGGGAGAGGCGCCCGACCGGGATGGATCTCCTCAGGAACATCCTGCGCGGCTATCCGCTCGCCTTCGTCCTGGCGCTCGTGCTGGTGTTTCTCGCCATCGTGGCGGTCGTCCGCAAGGTTCGGGCCCTCGTCAAGCGCTGGAAGGACGCCCACGTCGCCATCGTCGTGCGCGAGGGTGGCTACGAGCGGATGGTTGCGGACCTCGAGCGCGCTGTCGACGAGGCCGGACTGGACGTGACCCCGGGCGAGGCGCCGCAGATCCTCGTCATGCCGGCCCGGGTCGTGGCCGCGGTCGCGGGCTCCGGTGTCCGGTCGCTCGTGCCGGACCGCCTCGTCCAGCTGAAGAGCAAGGATCTCGAGATCCAGCTCCACCCATCCGACATCGCGCTGGCGGGCAAGGAGACGCTGGTCAACCGTGCGCGGGCCGCGCTGGCCAGCCGCCTCGCCTCGACGTCCGCCTTCATGACGACGTCTGCCGAGGCGCAGGCGCTCGAGGAGCGGCTGCAGGCCGTGGCAGACCGTCAGCGACTCGATGAGCGTGGGCAGGACGAGCTGGCGGCGATCGACGACCAGCTCGCGCACCTCGAGATCCCGTACGAGGAATGGGAGGTGTTGTACCGCATCCGGCTCCAGATCGAGCGCGACCTCCTGACCGGCCGGCAGCCGGGCGCCGGCCCGGGCGAGGAGGCAGGGTCGACGGCCGCGCTTCCGAACGGGACCGGCCGGCAGGCGCGCCAGGCTGGTCCGGCTCCGATCGAGACAGCGTTCGCGGCGGCATCGGTGGCGTTGCTCGTCCTCGACGTGGTGCTGGCCCTCCGCTACCGCGGCCGCTAGGGGCCGCCGTCCACCGCGACCAAGGGAGGTTCTCATGCCCCAGATCGGCTACGCGCTCTCCAGCGAGGAGCACGCGCCACTCGACATCGTCCGGAACGCCGGCCTGGCGGAGAAGGCCGGGTTCGACTTCCTCTCGATCTCCGACCACTTCCATCCCTGGATCGACGCCCAGGGCCACAGCGGGTTCGTCTGGTCGCTGATCGGGGGCATCGCCGCCACGACGTCCCGGATCAGGCTGGGCACGGGCGTCACCTGCCCGACGATCCGGACCCACCCGGCGATCATCGCCCACGCCGCGGCGACGGCGGCCTGCCTGATGCCGGGACGCTTCTTCCTCGGCATCGGCAGCGGCGAAAACCTCAACGAGCACATCCTCGGCGATCGCTGGCCGGAGGTGGAGGTTCGTCTCGAGATGATGGAGGAGGCCGTCGAGGTGATCCGCACGCTTTGGCAGGGGGGCGTCCAGAGTCACCGCGGTCGGCACTACACGGTCGAGAACGCGCGGATCTACGACCTGCCCGACGAGCTGCCGCCGATCGTCGTCTCGGCATCAGGACCAAAGGCCACCGAGGTCGCGGGACGGATCGCGGACGGTCTGTGGGGGATGAGCCCCGACCAGGATCTCGTCAAGCGGTTCGACGAGCTGGCCGGCCCCGGCAAGCCCAGGTACGCCCAGGTCACGCTGTGCTATGGCAAGGACGCGGCCGCTGCCCGTCGGACCGCCCACCAGATCTGGCCGACCGCGGGGATCAAGGGCGAGGCCAGCCAGGAGCTCCCCAGCCCGAAGCACTTCGAGCAGCTGGCCGGGATGGTGACCGAGGACCAGATCGCCGAGTCGGTACCGTGCGGCCCGGACCCCGCGCCGGTCCTGGAGCAGGTCCGCACCTACGTCGAGGCGGGCTTCGACCAGGTCTACTTCCACCAGATCGGGCCGGATCAGCAGGGGTTCATCGACTGGGCGAAGCGGGAGCTCCTGCCCGCGGCCAGACGGCTCACGAGCTGAGAGACGTCCCGGCTCTAGGGGCGGGGAGGGCGCTACTCCCCGTCCGGTTCGTATGCGCGAAGCGAGAACCCGAACTCCGCGCCACCGCCTGCCCGCGGCCGAGCCCAGATCCGACCGCCCATGGCGGTCACGAGCCGGCGGCAGACGAAGAGCCCGATCCCGGCGCCGGCCGCCTGGGCGGCGGTCGCCGGCGAACGGTAGAACAGGTCGAAGAGGTCGTTCGTCTCGTCGGATCGGAAACCGCGCCCCCGGTCGAGCACCCGGCACGACACGCCGTCGTCACCGGCGTCCAGGCGGACCTCGATCTCCGCTTCCGTCGGGCTGTACTTGGCAGCATTGGACAGCAGGTTGCGGATGACCTGCTCGACGTAGGTGACGTCGCCGGAGACCGCCGGGAGATCGACCGGCCCGGCCAGCCGGATCCGCGCGGTGGGCCAGTGTGCGCTCTCGAGCCGGATGGCCCCGGCGACGACGCGCTGGAGCAGCACGGGCTCATTGGCGAGATGCAGGACGCCCCGCTCGATCCGGGTCATCACGAGCAGGTCCTCGACGAGCCGGAACAGGCGCTCGGCCTCCGCGCTGATGTCGTTGGCCAGGTCCCGGTACGTGTGCATGTCAAGCGGGTCTTCCCGCGCGAGCACCTTGCTGCCGGCATAGATCGTGGTGATCGGCGTTCGCAGCTCGTGCGACAGGATGCCGAGGAATGCCTCGCGCTGGGCGCGCGCCTGGCGGGCCGCGGTGATGTCGCGCATCACGGCGATCCGGCCGCCGCTCTCGTCCGCCTCCGCCGTCGCAGCTGACGGACCGGGGACCGGGTAGACCCGGAGCTCGATCCAGCGGCGGGGGTCATCCTCGAGCTGCAGCTCGACGGCGTCCGCGATCGGATCGGCGCCAACGGAGTCGCCGGGACGGAAGCGCGAGAGGAGGTCCTCGTACGAGCCCACCGGGCGGCCGGCGAAGAGTGCGTCGGCCGCCGGGTTCACGATGTTGACGCGTCCCGCGGCGTCGCAAACGAGGACGGCCTCACCCATCGCGTTGATGACGGCGCGGACCTCTGCCGCACGGATTCGCTCGATCTGGGCAGCCCATGCCAGCTGGCTCCGGGTCTCCAGCGCGGCCTCGTAGAGTCGGGCGTTCTCGATCGCCACGGAGGCCATCCGGGCGAGCTGCACGAGAACCGCCTCGTCGCCGGCCGTGAACTCGCGTCCCCCGATCTTGCCGGCCACCTGGATGATCCCGAGGTTGCGACCGTCGGAGCCAACCAGCGGGGCTCCCAGCCATGCGTCGTGGCGCTCCGCGCGGCTGCCCGGGCCAGCGTCTGCCGTCGTCCGCATGAGCCGCACCGGCCGGTTGGTCCGGCGGACCTCGCCTGCCGGTCCGCCACGCCGGGCGAGCGGGTCGAGCCCCCGGGGTGGGCCGTCGTGGCTCAGCGAGGTCGCGCTCTGGATGGCATCCTCGTCGCCACGCTGGATCTGACTGGTCGCCGCTTCCTCGGCGCCCAGGATCTCCCGGGCGCGAGCGGTGGCGACCCGGACCACCTCGTCGAGCGACAGCGATCGGTGCATCTCCCGGGCCGCGTCCGACAACGCCTGCAGCAGCCGGATCTCGCGCGCGTCTGCCCGCTCGAGCGGCGACATGTCCGGGCCGGTCGTGCCCGGATCCGAGCGGATGACGGGGGGTCCCCGCTGGATGCCGCCTTCGGTCGGGATCGGCATGGCCTGTTCGTCCTCGATCTCGTCGCGCGCTCGCATGCTGCGACCTGCCGAGGGTCGTCGACGGCAGATGCCCCGCGCGCCGTGCGGCCCGGCGTCATCCGTTGCGGTCGCCTTGCGAGCGGTACAGTCCCCGTGACGGTCGCTCGTGCGACAGCCTCGCCCCGGGCGCCGGTTGGAGGCATCATCGGAGGCGCCGTGACCGGCGCCAGGAGGGAAACTGGATGGGCGCGCTGTTCGAGCAGGTGGGGGCCGTCATCGGCGACATCCTGGACAGCCCGGTCGTCCGGCTGCTTACCGCGGCCTTCGTGGCCTACGCGATCCTCCTCTGGCTCGCGTGCATCTGGTGGGTGCTCCAGGACATGCGCCGGCGGCACGAGGATCCGGCGATGGCCTACGTCGCGGCCGGCGGCATGGTGCTCGCATCGCCGGTGCTCTTTCCGCTTGCCGCGATCGTCTACCGCATCCTTCGCCCGGGTCGCACGCTGGCCGAGGCGAGAGAGCTGGAGCTTGCGGAGCGCCTCGAGGCGATCGAGGCCGAGGCCGCCCTGGCATGCCCCGGGTGCAGCCGACCGGTCGAGGAGGACTGGCTGGCCTGCCCCGCCTGCCGGACGCGGCTCGCGCATCGATGTCTCAACTGTGGTCGGAGCATGGGGCTCGACTGGACGGTGTGCGGCTGGTGCGGCAACGAGTTCGGCAGCGGTGTGTTGCCCGATCGACTGCCCAAGCCCCTCCGACGGGCCTGGAGCGCCGACCGGCGGCGAGCCCGCGGCGCCGAGTCCGCGGACCGCCTGCCGCGGGGATCAGGCGACGCCCTGGGGCGCGGCGCCTGAGCGAACGCCGGCACGCCAAGAAGGGCCCCGGCGCGCGATCGGGGCGGCGCGACTAGAGCTTCGAGGTCGAGCTGCGGCTGTTGCGGTCGAGGATCGCGAGTCCCATCGCGGCTGCAGGGATGAGCGCCAGGGCCACGAGGATGCGTGGAGCCCCGCCGACCAGCATCCCGATCGCGATGCCCAGCGACAGCGTCGTCCCGGCGGTCAGCATCTCGTCCGAGCCGCTCTCGATCCGTCTCGCCGCCTCGTCCACCGCGGCCCGGGTCTGGGCGGCGGCCTCAGGCAGGTGCGCGGCGACGGTTTCGGCTGCGCCGCGAACGTTGGCCGCGACCTCACCCGCCGTCTGCCGGACCGATGCGCCATCCGTGCTCTCGGCGCTGTCCGTGGCCAAGTCTGTAGTGCTGCGGGTGGTCATGTGTCGTCTCCTTTATCGAGCAGGCGTCACGGTCATCACGCGACGAATCGTCACCTTGCCCGTTCATCGTAGCGATCGGCGGACTCCGCCGAGCCGTTGCCCGGATGCGGGCGGTTTCAGTCGCGTGACAGGCGTCACTCCGTCCGGACACAGCACGACACCCGCCAGCGGAGCCGGCGGGTGTCATGAGCGGCGGTGTGCTACAGGCGGCGGTCGCGGTCGTCGCCCTTGTCAGCCTCGTTCCTGAGATCGTCACCCGCGTTGCCCATGTCCTTGCGGACCTCGTCGCCCGCGTTGGCGAGCTTGTCGCTGGCGCTCTCGTCGCCGTCGGCCTTGCGCAGGCCCCGCTTCACGTCCGTCTCGCCTTCGCGGTAGGTCTTCTTGAGATCGTCCACGGAGTCACCTCGATTCTGCGACGCCGATGCGGCGGCGTCAGTGAGATCACCGTAGGCGGTCCTGCCTATCGCCTCGACGCCGCAGCCGCCGGAAGGAGTGTCAGAGGAGTTGCATCGGCGCAGCCACCCGGGGGACCCGCGGACATAGAAAACGGACGGCTCGAGGAGGGGGCTCGAGCCGTCCGTGAGAACAGAGGGGACGCCCCGTCACAAGCGTCCCTTCGGGGGATATCCGTCTGTTCCGGCAGCGTAGGTGCCTCTTGCCGTGCGGCATGGTGTACGGC
>JACDAV010000063.1 GCA_013695255.1 Chloroflexota bacterium | reverse complement strand
GGCCGCCATCAGTCGTTCACGAGCCTCCAGAACCCGGGCAGGCGTGCGGGGAGGCCCGGGGTGGCGGCGAGTATAGCGGCGGCCCGACGGCCCACGACGAACGGTCCCTCAACGCGAGCACGCGGGGGATCGGCCGCTTCGCCAGCGCGCCCTCATCGCGCGTCCCCAGCGTGCGGCAGCGTGTCCGGATCGATGCCGGACGGCGGGAGATCGCCGGCCGACCCACCGCCGCGCGACCCGGCCGACCGCATGCTGCCGGCCACGAAGCCGGCGAACGGCTCGACAAGGCGCGTGAACTCCGTCGGGATCACGAACTTCGTCGACGGGCTCGCCCCGAGTGCCTTGAGCGCGTCGAGGTACTGCAGGGCCATCGTCTTCTCGTCGACACCGCGGGCGGCGCTGTAGATCCGCTCGAGGGCCTGGCTGAAGCCCTCTGCCCGGAGGATGGCCGCCTGTCGTTCGCCCTCCGCCTTGAGGATCTCCGACTGCTTCTGGCCCTCGGCCACGTTGATCGCGGACTGGCGCGAGCCCTCCGATTCGATGATGACCGCGCGCCGGGTGCGCTCGGCCGACAGCTGCCGGTTCATCGCGTCCTGGACGTCGCGCGGCGGGATGATCTCGCGGATCTCGACGGTCGTGACCTTGCCGCCCCAGCGCTCGGTCACCTCGTCCATCTTCGTGCGGAGGACCTCGTTGATCTGCTCGCGCTTCGAGAGCACGTCGTCGAGCAGGATGTCGCCGATGACCGCCCTGAGCGTAGTCGTGGCAATGTTCTGGAGTGCGCCCTCGAAGTTCTGGACCTCGACGATGCTCTTGTACGGGTCGATGATTCGCCAGTAGATCAGGAAGTCGATGCTGATCGGCGCGTTGTCGCGGGTGATGTTCGTCTGGCTCGGGATCTCGATGAACCGCTCGCGCAGATCCACCCGCACGGCTCGCTGGACGAACGGGACGACGAACACCCAGCCCGGGCCCTTCACGTCCGTGGGGCTCGTCCGGCCGAGCGTGAACACGAGGACGCGCTCGTACTGGTTGACGATCTTGATCGACGTGTACAGGAAGACGAGCACGACGATTGCCACGAACACGATGATCGAGATGGTGATCGGCTCCACGTGGACCTCCGCTAGGCGCCGGCGCCGGTCGCGTCGGCAGGTTCGACGATGAGGGTCAGGCCTTCTTCGCGGATCACCCGAACGGGGGTACCCCGCTCGAGCAGGCGGTCGTCGGCCGTCCGGGCCCGCCACTCCTCGCCCACCGCGTAGACGGAGCCGACCGGGGCGAGCGGGCGACGGACCTCGCCCGTCGTGCCGGCCGGCACCACGAACGATCCGCCTGCGCCGTAGCCGACGAGCGCGCCACGGCGCCGCGAACGCATCACGGTCACGATGGCCAGCGCCATGAAGGCGGCGATCGTGACGGTCATGACGACCACCAGGGGAAAGGCCACGGTCACGTCCGGAGCAGTCGGGCTGCCCGGCTCCGTGTACAGGGCGGAGAGGCCGAGGGCGAAGCAGACCAGACCGCCGATCGCGAGCAGACCATGGCTGAGCACGGTCAGCTCGAGGATGAACAGGAGCATCGCCAGACCGATCAGCAGCAGGCCGCCGACGTTGAGCGGCAGGCTCCCGAAGCCGATGAAGGCGAGGATGATGGCCAGCGCTCCGAGGATGCCGGTCACGAAGTTCGGGCTGGCGAGCTCGTACAGCAGCCCGAGCGAGCCGAGGCTGAACAGCAGGGCCGCGATGTTCCCGTCCGAGAGCAGGTGCAGGAACGACTGGAACGGGTTCATCGGCAGCTCGCGGACGGCGCGTCCCTGGAGGTCCAGCGTCACGTTCGCGCCACCCACCTCGACCTCGCGTCCGTGGGCCATGGCGAGGACCTCCTCGATCGTGCCCGCGATGCCGTCCACGGCGCCGCGCTCCACCGCCTCGGCGGCGGGAGAGGCGACGGCTTCCTCGACCGTCGAGACGGCCCACTCGACGTCCCGGCCGCGCTCCTCCGCGATCGCGCGGATCTTGGCAACGGCGTCGTTGCGCACCTTGTCGCCGAGGGTGCCCGGGATCTCCTCGCCGCCGCTCCCGACCGGCGAGGCCGCGCCGATGCTCGTCCCGGGCGCCATCAGCGCGACGTGCGAGGCGAGCGTGATGAACGTGCCCGCGCTCGCCGCCCGTCCGCCGGACGGGGCGACCCACACGATCGTCGGGATCGGCGCCTCGAGCAGGGTGCCGACGATGTCGTTGGTGGCCTCGACGCTGCCGCCGGGGGTATTGAGCCGAATCACGACCGCCGGAGCGCCTTCGCTCGCGGCCCGCGCCACACCGTCGCGAAGATAGCCGGCCATCACGTTGTCGACGACGCCGGTCGTGGGCAGCACGACCACGTCGCCGGCGCCGGCGGCGCGCATGCCGCCCGCCACCATGCCGATCAGCCCGAGGCAGACCAGTGCGGCGTTGACGGCGCGGACGAGATGACGGGTCACGAGGCTTCAGGCCCGATTATGGCACCGCGCTGCGCGAGGACTGGCTGGCGACCCCCTCCAGAAAGTCGAACACGAGGCGGCTCCACGTCTCGAGCCCGTCCGCGACCGCGCGCACCGCGGCCGGCGCAACGAACTCGCCACTCAGCTTGTGCGTCTCGCGGATGGTTACCGGCCGGCCGCCCGTGTCGGCCAGGTAGACGACGCCGAGGTGGACGCGGCCCACGTCGGTCGTGTCATCGTTCAGGAGGCCCACCGCGCGGAACGGCGGCGTGAAGTCCGCCACGAGCTCCTCGTGCCACTCTCGCTCGAGCCCGTGATCCAGGCCGCCGTCGCCGGGATTGAGGTGCCCCCCGACGCCGATGGAGTAGCGATCGTGGAGCCGCTCGTCACCACCGGCCCGGGTCCGGCGCATCAGGAAGTAGCGGACGCCGTCGCGCAGGACCAGGTACGGGATCACCTGCTTGAACGAGGGATCGCGCTCCATCCCGGGACGCGGGCGGTAGTCGCCGAGCTGCCCGATCAGGCCGAGTGCCTCGTCGAGAGCCGCCGTGCGGACCCCGTGCCAGCCGTCGCCCGGCACGAGGGCCGCTCGAGGAACGACGTACACCTGCTCGACGGCCGTCACCGGCCCGCCTCCCCCTCGAGCCTCGCGCGAGCGTCGAGCAGGCGCGCATGGACGCGTGCGGCGGCCTCCGTCTCGGGCGCTGCCAGATCGGCCAGCCAGCCATCCAGTACCGCGCGAAGATCTGTGAGCCGGGCCCCGATGAGGTCCGCGTTGGTGGCCGCCATCCCGGCGCCCATCGCCGCGTCGCCGCGGGCCAGTCTGGTCATGTCGCGCCAGCCGCTCGCGGCCAGCGCCCGCGCCGCCGGCCAGCTCTCCGTCGGTGAGCCATCGCCGCCGGCGACCGCCTCGACCAGCGCCGCCGACAGAACGAGCGGCAGATGGCTGATCGCCGCCACCGCCCGGTCGTGCTCGACGGGATCCATCCGGACGGGACGCGCGCCCACGGCGTCGGCCAGTCTCTCGACCCGGGCGGCGTCGTCGTCCGCCGAGCTGCACACGACCCACGGCCGGTCGACGAACAGGTCCGCGTCCGCAGCCCCGTAGCCAGTCGTCTCGCGACCGGCCATGGGGTGGCCGCCGGCGAACGGGAGGCCCCGCTCGGCGGCCCGCGCCACGATGCGCCGCTTCGTGCTGGCCACGTCCGTGATCAGCGCGTCCGGGCCGAGGTGGGCGCGGAGGGGCCCGCCCAGCTCATCCAGCAGCTCGAGGCACGCCAGCGGCGGCGCCGCGAGCACGATCAGATCGGCACCGCCGACAGCGCTCGCCGGGCCGTCGGCGACACGGTCCACGATCCCGTCGGCGAGAGCGGCGCCCGGCCCCTGCCCAGTCGGCGACCAGGCCGCGATCGTCCATCGCCCGGGCTCGCGCCGGCGGAGCGCCCGGGCAAGCGAACCCCCGACCAGTCCGAACCCCAGGATTGAGAGTCGCATCGGGTGATTATCGGTCGGAACCCGCCGCCGATCTAACCGCCCTTGCCGTTGTCCCCGCCACCCCGGTCCCGCCCCGCGCCGCCGCCATTGCCGGCCGCGTTGCCGGAACCGTGCGAACCGTGCGCGGCCTTGTCGCGATGCGGCCGGCCGGGCGTTGGCGGCTTCGCGCTCGGGCCACGAGCGTCGTGGTGTTGCGTCGCCCGTGCAGCCCCACCGGATGCCCGGGGCGTAGGCGGCGCGAGGGGCACGGCCCTGGCGGGCTTGACCGGCTTCTCGGCCGGCTTGGCGGGCCTGGCAGGCTCGGCGGGTGCGGGCGGCAGGACCGCCTTCGGCACGGGGACGGAACGGGGTGTGGCGGGCGGTGCGACCGGCACGGCCCCGCAGACCAGGCTGTCGCGATGCCGATCCGCCCTCGGAACGGCCCGGCCGGTCGCGATGCCCGGGCCGCGGGCGACTGGTAGCGACGGCTCGGCAGTCGATGGCGCAGGCGACCTCCGTTCCGGCGCGCGCACGGGCGGGCCGGGCAGATCCGCGAGGAGTCGGGGCGTCGGAGGGGCAGTCGCGGACGCCTGAGTCGCGGGAGTCGCCGGGGCGAGCGTGGTTGGCGCGGCCGTGGCCTGGACAGACGTCGTGGGCGTCCCAGGAACCGGCACAGGCGTCCCGGTCGTCGGCGCGGGCGTGGCAGGCGCGGCCGTCTGTGGCGCCAGGCTGGCGATGGCCGGTGTCTCGTTCGGTGCCGGCGCCACCGTCGAATCGGAGGGCTGCGGGGAGAGCGTGGCCGCCGCTGGCGAGGCCCCGCCCGGTGCCGGCTGGAATGTCGCGACGGGCGGTGCGGAAGACGCACCGGGCAATGCCGTCGGCGGGACCGGCGTGGGGACGCCGGACGCGGATGGTGCTGCCATCCCGGACGGCGACGGCCCTGGTGTCTCCGCGCCCGGTGCTGGGGCGGTGCTGGCCGGCGGCCGGTTGGCGAGGCCGTCATTGCCGCTCGGACTCGTGCCCGTTGGCCCGACCGGCAATCCGAACGATCCAACCATCACGGCCAACGTGGCAAGGCACAGGTTGAGGATGCCCAGGGCGACGACAAGCCGGACGCGCTGGGCGGTGGTCACGTGATGGGGC
Organism: Chloroflexota bacterium; assembly: GCA_013695255.1. GTDB lineage: Bacteria > Chloroflexota > Limnocylindria > Limnocylindrales > CSP1-4 > JACDAV01. The sequence continues at coordinate 4,401 of JACDAV010000063.1, read as the reverse complement.
GTCCCTCGGCGGCAGCGGAGGCGAGAGCCCGGCTCCGCCTCATCGAGCGGGCCGCGCGAGCGACGGCATGGTACACCGGCCAGACCGCACCACACCGCACCGCCCCAGCCCGGTGGGCAGTGGGCTCAGCGACCCAGCGGTACGCTGGCCAGCGACACGTACCGGGCGGCTCCCGAGCCGGTGACGCTCTCGTACAGCGCAACCTGGCTCACCTCGCTGGCGATCGTCCGGCCGGCCATCCGGTCGGCCAGGCGCCGGGCGACGAGCGGACCCTCACGCCGGCCGTCTGCTCGGGCCAGCGTCAGGTGCCCGCGGAACGGCCGGGTCTCGCGAGTCCAGCCCACCGACTCCAGCTCGTCGTCGACGGTCGAGGCCAGCTGCGCGACGTTCTCCAGCCCACCTGTCAGACCCAGCCAGATCGTCCGCGGCCGGGCGGCCGACGGGAAGGCGCCTGCGCCACCGATGACCAGGCTGAACGGCAGCGCACGTGCGCCCGCCCGCCGCACGGCCGCCTCGACCGCGGCGACGTCCTGCGGGTCCGTCGGCCCCAGGAAGCGGAGGGTCAGGTGCAACCCATCCATCCGGACCCACCGCACGGCCGAGCGCGGCCCGTGGGCGGCCGCTTCGACCTCGGCGCGGACCGCCTCGGCGAGGTCGATCACCGCCTCCTGGGCCGCCTGGGAGAGCGGCACGGCCACGAACAGGCGCGGCCGGGTGTCGTCGGGGTCCGGTCCGTACCGGCCGGGGCGATGGTTCAGGAGGAATGTCCGTCCTGCTCACCGACGTACGTCGCGCGATCCGCGACCAGCACCTCGAGCGCCTGCTCGCGTGCCCGCCAACCGACCACGTCGACCGCCTTGTCCTCGAGCAGCTTGTAGGTGACGAAGAAGTGCTCGATCTCGATCAGCCGGTGCGGACGGACCTGCTCGAGCCGTTCGACGTGCGCCTGGTGGGGGTCGGCGACCGCGACGCACAGGACCTTGAAGTCGAAGCCCTTCTCGTCCCGCATCTCGAGTCCACCGATCGGTCGGGCCCAGACGCGGCAGCCGGGGAACGTGGGTTCGTCGATCAGCAGCAGCGCGTCGGTGTGATCGCCGTCACCGGCTCGGGTGTCCGTGATGAAGCCGTAGTCGAAGTTGTAGTAGACGGCCGATGACAGGACCCGGTCGAGCCGGAACACGCCGGATCGTTCATCCCACTCGTACTTGTTGCGACTTCCCCGCGGGATCTCGACCACGACCTCGATCACGGCCGGAAAGTCCATCGTGGAAGGCGGGTGCACGGTGACGGCCATCGCCGGCCAGTGTAAGGCGGCGGCGATGCGCGGGGCATGGAAACGCCCGAAGGAACCGCCAGGAGATCGGTCGCGACGCCGGGTCGACCCGCCTTGATGTGATCTCGGCTGATCGGTCCCGGATCGGCGGCTCGATCGGGGCGAGCCTTGCGACTCGTCCGACCGGACCGACGGCGCGGCGGGGATCGCTCCTCGCCTCACCTGACCGTTCCGATGGCCCCTTCGGGCAAGACCGAAGATACGGTCGGTCACCGGCTGGCACAACGGCCTTGTCCACGAAATTGCCGAGTTGCAGGGGATCGCTGTCCACGAAATCACCGGGCATGTGGACTGGGTGGGGACAACCCTGTGGAGAACGCGGCCGGGACGACCGCTGGAACCTCGAGTCAGCCTGGCTCGAGCACCGCCGGCGGAGTCGGTCTCGGCGAGCGCGTCGATCTCGGCGGCCGCGTCGGCCTGGGCGAGCGCGTCGGCTTCGGCGAGCGCGTCGGCTTCGGCGATGCCGGATAGAAGCGTCACTTCTCGGAATGCCGTCGATACCCAGCCGGCGTCGTCCGAGCGAGCACGGCAAGGAGCAATCCGGAGCTCCCGGCGGGTTCCAGGCAGCGACAACAGAAGTGGTGGTTCTGAGCGACACCATTCGCGGCCGGCGCGCTCGGTAGCAGAACTCGTGGAGCTGGGCGACGCCCGGCCGCCGACGGCCCGAGAACGCGGACTCGAGGGAGCGTCGAATCCTCGGGCGGATGGCTCGCGGAGCGTCGAATCCGGCCTCGGAGGATTCAGTCGTTGTAGAGACGTTCCTCGATCAGCTTTTCCTGGACGGTCCGGCCGCTCGGGTCGAAGCACGAGAACTCGAAGTGCTTCTCGAACTCCAGGTCGACGTTGTCCTGGCCACCGCGGTTCTTCTCGACCGACACGATCACCCAGTCGCGGAAGCGCTGCGCCTGGTACGGGTTGAACTCGATGTTGACCTTGGCGACGATGTGGTACTTCTCGTTCAGGATCAGGATCACGTCCGCCTCGTAGTTGATCGCCGACGAGCCGCGCAAATGGAAGTTGCGCAGGCGCGATGCCTTGAGCCCCTCCTTGTCGGCGGCCACGATGCTGATCATCGGGACGTCCTCGGCGAGCGCGATGTCCTTGAGGCCGTTGACGACGTAGGTCACCTTCTCGGTCTCGTTCTCCGGCTCCGGGATCTGGGGCACCTTCTGGAGGTAGTCCACGATCACCAGCAGCCTCCGCTCGCCGGACAGCTCCCGATGCTGGCGGACGAGCCTGCGGATGTTGTCGATCGTGCTGGCCGTCTGCGAGCCGCGCAGGAGGAACAGGTTCTGGCCGTACCGGGCGATGCGGTCGAGGGAGGGCCGGAGTCGCGGGTTGCTGGTGATGTCCGGCCCGACAGCCCCCTCGGCCACCCAGGTCCCGAGGATCTCCTTGCGGACGTCCTGGATCTTGATCGCGCCCGTCTTGTGCGGAAGGTGGGCAAGCGCGGACTCCATCGCGATGAGGCGATTGAGGAGGTACTGCTCGTCGTGCTCGAAGCAGAGGTAGAGGACATTGGCCTGGCCAGCGGAAGCGACGTTGCGCGCCATCTGGAGGGCCATCGTGGTCTTGCCGGTGCCCTGCGCGCCGCCGATCAGCAGCAGCTCGCCGGCCCGCAGCCCCGTGCCGATCGCCCGGTCCAGCGGCGTGAACCCGAGCGGAACCGGCTGGAACTCGCCGACCCTGCCGGAGGTGACCTTCTCGTTCAGGTCGCCCAGAACGTCGAGGGCCGATCGCGGCTGCATGCTGCCCTGATCGGTGTCCAGGCGCCAGGTCCCGCCGGGGGCGGCCATGTCGGCGGCCTCGGTGCTCACAGGCGGACATCCTCCCCACGTGACGGTGCGCGGGTGGATCGTAGCACCGGTCAATGAGCCCACAGCCGCCCAGGTGGCAGCGGGCGATGGGCCGAACGTACGGCCTTGAGCGCCTCAGCCGCGACCGTCGCCCGGCAGCTCGAGTCGCCCCATCTCGTCCCACATCCGCGCGATGGCCCGAATCCCGCGCTCGTAGTTGTCGAGGACCATCGACTCGTTGGGGGCGTGGGCGTTGTCGTCCGGGTTGGTGAAGCCGGCGAGGACCACCGGCAAGCCGAGGACCCGCTCGAAGCTGGCGCAGACGGGGATGGAGCCGCCCTCGCGCATGTACACCGGCGCCGTGCCGAACGCCGCCTCGATCGCACGTGCGGCGGCCTGCGTGGCCGGGTGATCCATCGGCGTGAGACTCGGGCGCCCGCCGCCGAGCATCGACACCTCGACCCGCACGCCGGGCGGCGCGACCTCCATCACGAAGTCGCGGAACAGCCCGAAGATCCGGTCCGGTTCCTGGTCCGAGACGAGGCGGCAGCTCACCTTGGCATGGGCGTGAGCCGGGATGATCGTCTTGGCTCCCTCGCCCTGGAAGCCGCCCCATATCCCGTTCACGTCGAGGGTCGGCCGTGCGCCGCGGCGCTCGAGGGTCGTGTACCCGACCTCGCCGATGAGCGACTCCACCCCGATCCCCGCCCGGTACGCCTCCTCGTCGAAGGGCAGTGCGGCGAACGCGGCGCGATCGGCATCCGAGAGCGCCACCACGTCGTCGTAGAAGCCGGGGATGCGGATGCGCCCATCCGGTCCCTTGAGAGCGGCCACGATCTGGCACAGGGCGTTGGCCGGGTTCTCGACGGAGCCGCCGTAGGTCCCCGAGTGAAGGTCGACCGGCGAACCGATGACGTCGATCTGGGCATACATCAGCCCGCGCAGCCCGAGCGTGATCGAGGGACGGTTGCCCTCGAAGAAGCTCGTGTCGCTGATGACTGCCGCATCTGCCTGGAGCCGGTCGCGGTTGTCCGCCAGCCACTGGTCCAGGTGCTCCGAGCTCGACTCCTCCTCGCCCTCGAAGACGAACTTCAGGTTCACCGGCAGGCCTACACGCGTGGCAAGCAACGCCTCGGTGGCGCGGAGGTGCATGTGGATCTGGCCCTTGTCGTCGGCGGCGCCGCGGGCCAGCATCCGCCCGTCCTTGACGACCGGCTCGAACGGCGGCGAGTCCCACAGGTCGAGCGGGTCGACCGGCTGCACGTCGTAGTG
>JACDAV010000056.1 GCA_013695255.1 Chloroflexota bacterium | reverse complement strand
CCTGGACCTCGGTGATGTTGGTGATCCGCCGCGTGCCGTCCTTCAGGCGTGCCTGGTGGACGATCAGGTCCACGGCAGAGGCGATCTGCTCGCGGATGGCGCGGACCGGGAGGTCGACGCCGGCCATGAGGACCATCGTCTCGAGGCGGGAGAGCATATCGCGCGGGCTGTTGGCGTGGCCGGTGGACATCGAGCCGTCATGGCCGGTGTTCATCGCCTGGAGCATGTCCAGCGCCTCGCCGGAACGGCACTCGCCCACGATGACCCGATCGGGCCGCATCCGCAGGGAGTTGCGGACCAGCTCGCGGATCGGGATCGCGCCCTTGCCCTCGATGTTCGGCGGGCGTGACTCGAGCGTGACGACGTGCTCCTGGCGCAGCTGCAGCTCGGCGGCGTCCTCGATCGTCACGATCCGCTCGTCGTTCGGGATGAACGACGAGAGGACGTTGAGCGTTGTCGTCTTGCCGGAGCCCGTGCCCCCGGACACGAAGACGTTCAGGCGTGCCCCAACACAGGCGCGCAGGAACTCGAACATGTCCGGCGTGGCGGTCCCGAAGCGAACCAGGTCCTCGACCGTGAACGGGCTGGCCGAGAACTTCCGGATCGTGATCACCGGGCCGACCAGCGACAGCGGCGGGATGATCGCGTTGACCCGGGACCCGTCGGTCAGCCGGGCGTCGACCATCGGGCTGGACTCGTCGATGCGGCGCCCGATCGGGGCGATGATCCGGTCGATGATCCGCATCACATGGTCGTCGTTCTGGAACACCACGTTCGTCAGCTCCAGCTTGCCGGAGCGCTCGATGTAGACCTGCCGCGGCCCGTTGACCATGACCTCGGAGATCGACTCGTCACGCAGGAGCGGCTCCAGCGGCCCGAGACCGATGATCTCGTCCGTGATCTGCTCGAGCATCCGGACCCGCTCGGCGCGGGTGAGGGCCAGGCCCTCCTCGTCGATGACCCGGCCGAAGTTCTCCTCGATCTGCCGCCGGACCTCGACCTGGTTGGACAGGTCGAGCTTCGGGTCGAGGTCCTGAATGACACGGCTCTGGACCCGGAACTTGACGTCGCGGAACGACTCGCGGACCGGGCCCTGGCTCATGAGACGTGGGGCGGACGGCGGCGGCCCGCCGGGCGGCGGCGTGGGCGCACCCGGGACGGCGGGGAGGTTCGGCGTGGTGCTCGGGGCGGAACCAGGGCGTGCGCTCTCGATCCGCTTCAGCAGAGACATCGCTTACCTCCGCGATCCGTGCGGCATCAGGGAGTGGGCACGTCCACGCCCGGGTCCAGGTTGGCATCGACCGTCTGGGGCACCAGCACGCCGAATTGATCGACCATGGCTCGGAGCGTGATGCCGCTGGTCTCGTCCGCTGGAGGGACCAGTGGGTCGCCGGTCGTCGCGTCGCGGAAGTCCTGGGGAGATCGGAGCACGAGCGAGATCGACCCGTCGACCTGGGCGAACTTGATGACTTCGGCCTGCTGGGGCGTGACCGACAGGATGACGATCTCCTGCTGATCGGTCAGGGCTGTTCCGCCGTCCGCAGGCGCGCCACCCTCGGCCTGGGGGGGTGGTGGCGGCAGAAGCGTCCCGATGACCTGGAGTCCCTGCACGGCCAGCTTGGCACTCGTCTCGTTGTAGACCGCGGGATCGAGCGGAGCGATCGAGCCGGGGAGGGCGAGCGGAAACCTGTCAGCGGTCAGACTCACGACGATGTCGACGTAGTCGCCCGTTCGGATGAGCGTGCCGACGCCGGAGACCTGGTCCACCTGGACCGCCATCGCGCGCTGGCCGGGGGGCGTCACGACGTCGACGGGAGCGTTGGTCGTCGCGAAATCGTCTGCCGTGAGCTGCTTGCCCTCGGCGACGTCCTTGCGCGCGATCTTGCCGAACAGCAGGCTCGGGTCGCCGAACGCCGTCGCGTCACGGATCGCGATCGCGCGGTTCTCGACCCGCAGCATGTCCGCCGTGATCGGCGCGCCGAGGGTGATCGCCCTGGTCGCGAAGACGGTGGGAAGCACCGCCGGTGCTGCGGGGGGTCCACTCGGCGCGGTGCGCCCCTGGAGGGCCATCAGGATGCCGACAAAGGCCACAATCGCGAGGAAGACCCCGATGAGCAGGATCAACCGATTGCTGCGCTTCAAATGGTTTCTCCCGAGCCGTGTGACAGGTGGCACCACTGTAGTCAGGGTGCGCCGGCGGCGGCACTATACCAATGGGCTAGTACCCCTAGGAAGATCCCGCAGGAAACCATGCGTGGCGAGATGTTCCCTGCAAGGCCGGCCTGAACGAGGTGACGCCCGCCCGGATCGCCGGGCGGGCGTCGGTCAGTCCCTCGTGGGATCGAGGTCCCGAGTCACTGCAGCGTACTGCCGACGTAGGTGAGCGCGCCGCTGATCTGATTGCCGAGAAAGAGCAGCGCGACGATGGCAACGATTGCGATGAGACCGAGAATGAGTGCGTACTCTGCGAGACCCTGGCCTTCCTCGTCGCGACGGCGGAGTTCCGAGGCGGCGAGGAGCGCCGTTCGGATGGCCATGGCATTCACCTCCTTTCCCCCGATCGTGTGAGAGGTGTCTGGTCGCCTATCAGCGAGCGGGAACGGTGCTCACGATGAGAAGCAGCCGCGGCCGCGTCAATGGGCCGATGGGCGCGGGACGCCGTGCAGGCCCGACATGCAGAACCGCCGGTCCGAGAACCGGCGGTCCCTTTCGTCAGCGAGAGCGGTCGAACCTAGACCGACTGGCCGACGGTGTTGAGGATGCCGCTGATCTGGGTGCCGAGGAAGATCAGGGCGACGATCGCGACGATCGCGATGAGGGCGAGGATCAGCGCGTACTCCGCGAGACCCTGGCCGTCCTCGTCACGACGGATGAGCTGGATGAGAGCGTTGAAGATGGACATTGTGGGCAGTACCTCCTTTCCACGGGACTCCCGGCATCGCAGGGGACGGCTCACGGTACGGACGCCCCGCCGGGGTGTCAATACGGGGAACGGATGGGAGTGGTGCGTCCACGCAGCGCAGGGGAGAGCGGAACCCGCGCCGCGCTCAGGGACCTCCCGTGGCCGACTCGATCAGCATCGTGATCAGCTGGATGACGTCCGCCAGGACCGGGCCGAGGACCACCAGGGTCACCAGCGTGACGAGCGCCGAGCCCCCGAGGATCAGGCCGTACTCGACGACGCCCTGACCGCGAGCTCTCAGGCGGTCACGAAGCCCATGAGTCATCGGTCCGCCCCGGACATGAAGCCGCCGATCAGTCCTCGGGCATCCGGATCCAGCCCTGGCGCATCGCATAGACGACCGCCTGGGTCCGGTCGTTGACCGACAGCTTGCGCAGGATCGAGCTCATGTGGTTCTTGACCGTCTGCTCGCTGATCGACAGCGCGTAGGCGACCTGCTTGTTGGTCATGCCCTGCGCGATGTTGTCGAGGATCTCAACCTCGCGCGGAGAGAGGGGCGCGAAGATCGGCGCCGCCTCCTGGCCGTAGACCGCCAGCTCGCGGAACTCCTTGAGGACACGCGACGCCACCGCCGGCTTCGAGAACACCTTGTCGTTGATCAGGTACTCGCCGGAGGAGACGCGGCGGATGATCGTGACGAGGTCGTCCGGGCCAACGTCCTTGAGGATGAACGCCGCCGCGCCCGCCTTGATCGCGTCGAACAGCGCGTCCTCGTCCTCGCTCTGGGCCAGGACGATGATCCCGGTCGAGGGCAGCTCCCGCTTGATCCGTTGCGTCGTCTCGATCCCGCCCGGCGCCGGCAGCGAGAGGTCCATGAGGATGATGTCCGGCGAGGTCTCGAGCGCGCGGTCGATCGCGCTTCGGCTGTCATCCGCCTCGGCCACGATGTCGAAGTCCGGCTCGCGACCCAGGATGTTCGCGATCCCGACGCGGAAGAGCGCGTGGTCATCGACGATCAGGATCCTCGTCGGCTCGTCGATCGAGCGGCGATCGGGACCGCCCCGCCGGCGGTCGGGCCCGGTGTAGTCCATCGCGCTCATCTGCTCTCCTCTGTCCCCATCGGGCTCCCGAGCCGCATGACCGTGCCTCCCATGGGCGAGATCGCACGTGCTGGTGGTGCTGTACCCGACGGCCGCCCTCGCCTTGGGCGCGAGTACCTCGAAGCGGCCGGCGATCGCGTCCGCGCCGGCGCGAGTGGGTCCATCTGCCGGGGAGTATAGGCGGCGGCCATCACGGGCAGACGATCTCCCACACACGCGTGTCGGTCAGCGGGTCGATCCGAAGGCCGCTGCGCGCTCCGCCCGACGTGGGCAGGGGCGGCAGGTCGACCTCACGGAAGCACTCGCTCCCGGGACTGCCGGCGTCAAGGTCCGCCGGCCAGTGGCGATGCTCCGTCCCCTCCACCACGAGCAGGCGCGTGCCGGAGAACGACCGAGCCAGGTCGACGACCGATCCGGGTGGCTCGTCGGGCAGCGCCAGCGCCGGGACATCGGCCGTCTCGGACAGCCAGATCGGGAAGTTGGTGATCACCGGCTCGTCGGCGCTTAGCGGCAGGCCGGCCGACGCGAGCCTGGTCCGGAGCTCCGTGTACCGGACCTCCGTCGCGCGCGAGTCGGCGCCGAAGGCGGGCAGGACGGCAAGCGTGAACAGCAGTCCGCCGAACACGGTCAGCGCCGGGCCGAGCCAGGCCACCGGGCGGGTCCAGCCGCGGAACCGCCCGATCCGGACGATCAGCGCGTCCAGCGCCAGCAGACAGCTGACGATCAGCAGCACGTGCACCGCACCCGCGGCGTGGAGAAACGTGCCCCACGTGGTCGCGACCGGGAAGAGGAGGCTGGTCACGAGGAACACCAGGGCGCTGAAGACGACCAGCGGCCGGAGCGCGTGAGCCCGGCCCTGCCACGGCAGAGCGATGAGACCGATCAGCGAGATCGGCACCCCGAGCAGCAGCAGGACGTTCAACAGGTTGTGGAGGACGCCCGTCACGCGCAGCTCGAACAGCCGCGCGGGACCCGCCGCGAGGTAGCGGGCCAGGGTCGGCTCCGCTGACCAGGCGAAGATGTCGCGGCCGTCGAGGCTGAGCGCGTTGGTCAGCGCCTGCCCAGGCAGCGGGCTCCCGAACACGACCCAGTCGCGGATCGCCCACGGCGCGAACACGAGACCGGCGATCAGCGCCGTGACCGCGATCGTCGCCACGCGGCGCTCCCGCGTCAGGCGCAGGCAGGTCCATGCGATCGCAGCCCAGGTGAGCGCCAGCCACGCCGCCTCGTTCCGCGTCCAGGCGGCCAGTCCAAGCACGACGCCCAGCGCCACGACCCTGCGATCGAGGGGCCGAGGGACCGCCGGCTCGCGAACGATCCGTGCCATCAGCAGGCAGGCCGTCAGCGACAGCGCCGCGAACGGCATGGTCGAGTCCGGCAGCGCCGAGTGCAGCACGAGCGGCAGGTAGACCGCCGCGCTCAGTCCCACCCC
>JACDAV010000052.1 GCA_013695255.1 Chloroflexota bacterium | reverse complement strand
GCGTGTGATGGGGCGCCCGGAACGGCGGCCGCCGGACGAGCATCCGGAGCGGTCCATCGCCGGACACCGAAGCGATCACGGTCGCCGTCAGCGCCGCATCGTCGCCAAGGGGTGGCAGCAGCCCCGGGATGGTCCGTGCCAGGAGGGTCTTGCCGGACCCCGGCGGTCCGATGAGGAGCAATCCGTGCCCGCCGGCCAGGGCGATCTCCAGCGCCCGGCGGGCTTCCAGCTGACCGCGCACCTCGGCGAGGTCCGGCATGCCGTCCGGTCGCACGCGGTCGTCCGGCGGCTCGGCCGAGGTCGCCTCACGACCGGCGGCCTCCACCCGCTCCGGGGCATCCCGGACACGGCGACGCGATCGGCTGGAGCGGACGACCGCGACGGCTTCATCGAGTGACTCGACCGCCACCACCTCGATGTTGGCGGCGAGTCGCGCCTCGTCGACGGCTGCGCCCGGCACGACGACGCGGCGCACGCCACGCCGGGCAAGCGCCGCGACCATCGGCAGGAGGCCGGGCACGGGTCTGACCTCGCCACCCAGCGAGAGCTCGCCGATGAGGGCGATCCGTGCCGGTGCCGCCCGCACCTGCTCGGAGCCAAGGAGGATGCCGATGGCGATCGCCAGGTCGATCGAAGCACCGGCCTTGCGGAGGTCCGCCGGGGCGAGATTGACCGTGATCCGGCGTGGCGGGTGAACGAAGCCCGCGTTGCGCAGCGCACCGCGAACCCGTTCTCGAGCCTCCTGGAGCGCCGCGTCCGCGAGCCCGACGATGGTGAACCCCGGCAGACCCGGAGCCACGTCCACCTCGACGCGAATGACCCGGCCCTCCAGCCCGTGGAGCGTCGCGGAGAGGATCGTCGCCAGCACGTGACGACCCTACGGACCCGGCCTCACCTCCGGCTCATCGGGGACTTGGCGGGCGCGTATCCGCGTCCGGCTGGCGGGTGGGTCGCCCTCCGGTCGATCCGAGCTAGCGAGCGGTCAGGGCCCGGGCCGGGGCCCGCGGCGCGGACTTGTCCACTCCGCGGGCGAACTGGAGGAGCGACCGCCCCAGGACGGAGTCCGCCCTCGTGAACATGAAGGGAGCACCGGAATTGAGGGCACTGATCGCGCCCCGGTACTCATTCACGACCTGGTGCTCGATCGTCCGTTTCAACGCGCCCTCGGCGCTCTTGACGCTGATCCCGGTGAAGGCGTTCGAGCGATTGAGCACGAGATGCACCTTCGACTTCTCGTAGCCCAGGTGGCCGATCGTCTCGAGGACGAGCCGGACGTTCTTGAGGCACGACAGGTCCGCGGTCATGACCACGAAGACCGTCTCGGCGCTCTCGATGATCGCCAGGTTGATGTCGTCCAGCCGCTTGTCGATGTCGACGATCACGTAGTCGTACAGCGATTGGAGCGTCTCGAGGATGGCCGGCATGTGCTCGTGCGTCACCAGCTCGGCCGTCTCGGGCGACGGTGGGGCGAGCAGCAGGTCGATCCCCGAGTCGTGCTTGACGACCACCGTGCGGACGAGGTCCTGGTCGATCGACGGGGCGCTCACGATGTCGACGACCGACTTCTTGTCGAGTCCCAGGTCGAGAAAGACCCGGTGATCTCCGAATTGCAGGTTTCCGTCCACGAGGCAGACCTTCCGGCCGAGCGCGCGGTGCAGCGCGATCGCCGCGTTGATGGAGATGGTCGTCGTGCCGACCCCGCCCTTGGCGCCATAGAAGACCAGCACCCGCCCCAGGGTCGGCCGGCTGACCGGGCTCTCGCGCGGTGCGAACCGGGCCAGCAGGCTCTTGATCCGGGCCAGCAGCTCCGCCGGGTGGAACGGCTTGATCAGGTAGTCGTCCGCGCCCGCGCGAAGTCCACGGACCTTCTGCTCGACCTCCTTCTCGGCGGTCAGCATGATGATCGGGACGTGCCCGGTGCTCCCCTCCTCCTGCCGGATCCTGGTGGCGACCTGGTAGCCGTCGAGCTTGGGCAGCATGACGTCGAGGAGGATCAGCGCCGGCGCCTCGGACTCCCACATCCGGAAGCCCTCGGCGCCGTCCGTCGCCGCGAGCACCTCGTAGCCTTCCTGCTTCAGCGTGTACTGGAGGAGGCGCTGGACGTTCGGATCGTCGTCGACGACGAGGATCTTGGCCGCCATCAGTCGTTCACGAGCCTCCAGAACCCGGGCAGGCGTGCGGGGAGGCCCGGGGTGGCGGCGAGTATAGCGGCGGCCCGACGGCCCACGACGAACGGTCCCTCAACGCGAGCACGCGGGG
>JACDAV010000409.1 GCA_013695255.1 Chloroflexota bacterium | reverse complement strand
GCCATCGACCGTGGAGCAGGTCCTTGACCGGCCCGAGCGGGCGGAGGACGGCACCGAGCCAGCGGTGGTTGAAATCGCCGAGCGGCCGCGCCCAGGCGGCCTGGGCATCGATCAGGCGGGTCAGCAGACGGCCCATCAGCTCTCCTCGTGCGCGCGACCGAGCGGTACGGCTCGGGACCGTTCCGCTACGCTCTGCCGCCGTGTCATCTTCCCCTACGACGCCCGACCCCCGCCGGATGAGCCTGCCGGTCGAGGGCGGCGGAGCACCCGGCTGGTCGCGGCTGCTGGTCGTCTTCTGGCTGACGTCGATGGTCGAGGGCGCGGGCGTCAGCCAGGTCTTCGCGCTCCTGCCGACCTACCTCACCCAGCTCGGCGTCGTGGACGGGGACCGTCTGGCGTTCGTCGGGCTGTTCGGGTCGCTGATCTTCGTCGTCGGCGCGCCGCTGGTGCCGCTGTGGGGCGTCTGGGCGGACAAGTACAGCCGCAAGGCGGTCATCGTTCGGAGCGCGCTCGTCGAGGCGGTCGTGTTCGCGGGTGTCGCGCTCAGCCGCGAGCCGTGGCAGCTGGCCCTCAGCCTGCTGCTCATCGGGCTCCAGCTCGGCAACACCGGGGTCATGCTGGCGGCGATCCGGGACGTGGCGCCGCGCGCCCGGCTCGGCACGGTCATCGCGGTGTTCGGCGCCTCGGGACCGGTCGGCTTCGCGGTCGGGCCGGCGGTCGCCGGCATCCTGGTCGACGGGTTCGGCTGGTCGCTGTCGGGCGTCTTCGCCTCATCCGCCGTCATCTCCGTCGCCATCGCCGGGCTGGTGGCGTTCGGCACCCGCGAGATTCGCCCGTCGGTCGTGCCGGAGGGAGCGGTTTTGCGCCTCGCCTACGGCGCGATCCGGGGCGTGCTCGTCGATCCCGCCGTTCGCGCGATCTTCGCCATCTACGCCGTCGCGTTCCTCGCCACCCAGATGTCGCGACCGTACGTGCCGATCCTCGTCGAGCAGGTCGTCCGACCCGGCGAGGCACTGACCAGCTCGATCGCGCTGGTGGCCGGCACCGCTGCCCTGGTCGGCGCGCTGGTGTCGCCGCTGGGCGGCGCGATGGGCGACCGGATCGGCTTCCGGCCCGTGCTCGTCGCCGCCCTGCTCGCGGGAGGGGCGGCGCTTGCCCTGATGCCGGCCGCGCCCAGCGTGCCGCTCCTGGCGCTCGTCGCCCTCGTGTACGCGGCTGCCAGTGCGGCTGTCGGGGCGATGATCTTTGGCGTGCTCGCGACCGAGGTCCCGCCGGAGCGACGATCGGCGACGCTCAACCTCGTGTACCTGCCGCTCTACGCGGCCGGGATCGTCGGACCTGCCACCGGCGCCGTCGCGGTGAGCGCCGGCGGGCTGGCGGGGCCGTTCGCGATCGGGGCGCTCGTGTCCCTGGCCGGGGCGCTCGCGGTGGCGGTGCAGCGGCGGCGGTAGCGGGAGTCAGGCTGGCGCGGGCGACGGCTCCGTGATCGGGCCCGAGACGTCCGGACGGCCCGTGCGGTCGGGTGCGTCCGCCCCGGCGGCCGGGTTCGTCGCCGGGCGCGCCGGGGCGTCTCCCCGCAAGGCCAGCACGGCCAGCAGCATGGCCAGGCTGCCGTACCAGAGCGCGGGGAGCGCCAGCATGGCCGCGACCGGCACCGTCCAGCGACGATCGGTCCGGGCGCCCCACGCGACGATCGCGGCGGCGACCGGCAGGCGTGCCCACAGGGGCAGCGGCACGGCCGCCCACGTTCCGTCGCGGCCGGCGTTGCGGCCGAGGACCGTCAGCCACTCTCCCCAGGCCCCCGGCAGGAGGAGGACGGACGCTGCGACCACGGCCAGCGTGGCGACGAGCGCGATCGCCAGCGACCGCCACTCGCCGCGCAGCGCGAACCAGAGGAGCCCGATCCCCGGCGTCACCTTGGTCAGGAGCACGAACGCCCACGCCGCCGGCCACCGGAACCCGGCGACGATCGCGGCCGCGAGGAGGAGCGAGATGTTGCCGCCCGCGAGCTCCATCGCCGCGACCACGACGCCCAGGGCCAGCCAGCGGCTTCCGGTCAGCGCACGCAGGGCGACGATCGACAGGGCGCACCAGGCGCCCACGAACGCCTGCCACGGCAGGAGCGCGAGGGGTGAGACGATCTGGAGGAAGGCCGGCGAGTACAGGTATGCGCCGTGCTCGCCCCAGCTCGAGAAGCGGTACGGGTCGGACAGGGCCGAGCTCCAGTAGGCGCGCGCGTCCTGTCCCGTTCCCCACTCCCGCCCGAACGGCTCGGTCAGCAGGACGATCGCGAGCCAGCCGGCGACCGCCGCGACCATCCCCACGACCGCCGGCGCGCGGCCGCTCGACCGCGTGGCCCGGGCCCGGTCCGGTCCGAACGAGCCTGGGCCGTCGAGCATGCGTCTCCTCGGTGGCGGTCGCGGGTGGTCACCCCCTGCTGCGCGCCACTGTGCCATGTCGCGGGCCACGCCCGCGGCCCTATCCGGGCCGGCGGCGCTGCACGATGAGCGCGGTGCCGGCGATGGCGAGGAGCGAACCGCCGGCGAGCACGCCGATCTCGCGCACCTGCACCTCGCCGTACCGCGTGCCCGGGATCCCCAGCGCCACCTGCGGCATCCGCGGCCAGTCGCCTGACGTGTCGACGTGGGTCGGCGGCGGGTCGATCCGCTCCATCTCGTCCCAGGTGATCAGCCGTCCGTCGGGCGCTCGGAACCGGTAGTCGATCGGGCGGTCGCCGGGCCGGAACTCCGGCAGCTCGACGGCCTCCGCCAGCAGCATCCGGTCGTGGACCGTGGCCCCGCCGGTGATCCCCACCACCGCCAGCAGGCCGGCGACGATCAGCGCCGGGAGCGCGCGGCCCATGACCGTCCCGATCAGCAGCGCGAGACCGAAGACGAAGACGGCGCGGGCGGCCAGGACGGGCCCGCGGAAGCCGAACTGGGAGAACGCGTTCGCCGGGTCCGTCCCGGGCTCGGTCGACGCGAGGAGGCGGTCAGCGGCCGCACCGCTCAACAATCCCACGGCGGCGACGAACAGCAGGACGGGCACGAGCCGCTGGGCGAGCCACGTCATCCGCGATGGCGTGAGCGCCCAGGCCAGGCGCGTCGTCCCGCGCTCGAGCTCGCGTCCCACGATCGGGACGCCGAGGAGCAGCCCGGCCAGGAATGGAACGAACGTGGTGATCGGCGTCACCTTGCCGGCCTCGCTGTTGACGATCTCGTAGAAGGCGTTCATGGCAGCCTCGCAGCTGGCCGGGATCGGACCCGTCGGGGCGAGGCATCGCCCATCGAAGCCGAGGGCGTCGAGGCGGCCGGCGACGAGCCAGGCGAGCCCCAGGCCGAGGAGGGTCAGCCCGCCGAACGCCAGGACCTCGAAGCGGTGGAGTCGGAGCGTGATCCGGGCGGCGGCGAGGGTCATGCCGCGGCCCGCAGGGACACGGGCTGCCGTCCGGCGGCGAGATGGCCCAGGACGACCTCCTCGAGCGTCGCCGGGCGACCCCGGGCGATCGCGGCGAGGGGCGCTCGGACGAGCGAGACGGAGCCGCCCCCGGTGTCCATGAACGTGCCCACGATGTCGTCGGGGGGCCCGGCTCGACCGACGATCCGGTGCGCGGCGAGCGAGTCCGCGATCGACAGGTCGAGCAGCTTGCGGCCGCCGCCAAGGACCAGCAGGCGGTCGCAGGCCTGCTCGATGTCCGTGATCACATGGGACGAGAGCAGCGCGGTCGAGCCCTCCTCCCGGACGGCATCGACGAGGACGTGGAGGAACTCCCGCCGGGCGAGGGGATCGAGGCTGGCCAGCGGCTCGTCGAGGAGGAGGACCGGCGCCCGCGTCCCCAGCGCGAGCGCCAGCCCAACCTGCGCCTGCTGTCCCCCGGACAGCTCGTCGGCGCGCGAGTCGAGCGGAATGGCCAGCTGCTCCAGGCGGCGGCGCGCCATGGCGGCGTCGAACCGCGGGCGCAGGGACGCCGCGAGCGCCACGTGGTCGGCGACGGACAGCTCCCGGTAGAGCGAAGCGGCCTGCGGCACGTAGCCCACCTTCGCGATCGCCGCCGACCGATGGCGCCACGGATCGATGCCGTCGACGAGGACGCGGCCGGCCGTCGGCCGCTCGAACCCGACGCCGGCCTTGATCAGGGTCGACTTTCCGGCGCCATTCGGGCCGACGAGGGCGGTGATGCTGCCGCGCGGCACGGCAAGGTCCACGTCCCGCAGCGCCCAGCGCCGCCGCCGGTAGCGCTTCCCGAGGCCATGGGCCTCGAAGCCGTGGCTCATCGGTCGTCCCAACTCGTCGTGCGGCATCTCGTCTGGTCGCTCATGCGGCCATCGTCACGGCCGGTGCCCGGTCGCGGCAGCCGGGCCTGTCCTGGACGGCGTTGCGGGATTTCCCGGGTCCGTGGCCACGGCGGGCCCTGCTACCGTGGCCGGCGATGGACCTGTCGAGGCGCGACCGTGTCGCCGCGGGGCTCGCCCTCCTCGGGCTGACGCTCGGGCTGGGCGCCCTGGCCCTCGGCCACCCGGATCCCGGGGTCCAGATCGGCCGCCAGGACGACCTCGTGGTCGTCCAGTGGGTCCAGCCCGGGAGCCAGGCCCAGCGGGACGGCGTGCTCCCCGGCATGGTCGTCACGGAGGTCAACGCGGTGCAGCTCCTCGAGCTGCCGACCTACGTCTACCCGGAGGTCGTCGACCCGGAGGTCGTCGACCCGGAGAACCCGGACGTCATGCCGACGCCGGCCGAGCCGGAGGTCCGTCCGTCCCGGCCGACACCGGTCGGAATCTCCGACGACGCGCTCGTTTCCCTGCTCTCGGGGGGCATCCGCTCGTTCTCGACGATCCAGCCCTGGGACCTCGAGCGCGGCGCGCCCGACGCGTGGAACGTGCAGGGCTACTACTACGACGACGGCGAGCTGCTGGGGACGGCCTTCCCGTACGCGGTCGGGGTCCTGCTCCTGTTCGGCGGTGTCTGGTGGCTTCGAACCGGGCGCGCAGGGACCGCCGTCCAGCCGCTCGCCCTTCCGCTCTCGGTGGCCGTGGCGATGCCGTTCCTCCTCCGGCCGGTGGAGGCGGCCTGGTGGCCCGTCGCCCTGGGGGCGAGCACCCTGCTCCTGGTGGTCGCGATGCTGCCGCTCGCCACGGCGCTGATCGAGCTCGTCGAGAGCGAGACGGAGCGACGGCTGGTCGGGCTGGCGGCGGCCGCCAGCGCGGCGATCGCGATCCTCGCCGCCCTTGCGACGCCCGAGAGCGAGGGACTTCGAACCTCCGCCGTGCGCTGGGCGCTGGTGAGCGCGATCCCGCTGCTGCCCGGGATCGCGGCCGCGGGGCCCGTCGCCCTCCGGAGCGCGGAGGGGACGCCGGGCGGCACCGGACGCCTCCTGCAATCGACCGAGTACGCCGTGGCCGGGGCCACCCCGATGTTTGCGCTGGCCACCGGTCAGGACGCCTACCTGTTCCCGCTGTCGCTGTGGCTCCTGGTGGTCGCGGCGGCGGGCCGGTTCACGATCCGGCCGCTCGCGCGTCTCGCGACGCGCGCCACCCTCCAGCGCGATCTCGTCGTCGCGGCCACCGAGGCCGAGCGGGCGCGGGTCGCCGCCGACATCCACGACGACGCCCTCCAGGAGCTCTCGCTGCTCGTTCGCCGGCTGGACGCGGCCGGCGACGCCGAGGGCGCGGACATCGCCCGCACGGTCTCCGACCGGCTCCGCGCCATCTGCGGCGACCTGCGGCTGCCGATCCTCGACGACCTCGGCGTGGGCCCGGCACTGGACTGGCTCGTGCTGCGGATCGAGCGGCTCGCCGGCGGCGAGGTCCGCCTCGAGCGGACGGACGGGACGCGCCCGCCGCCGGACGTGGAGCTCGCGTTCTTCCGGGTCGCCCAGGAGGCGCTGGCGAACGCGGTCAAGCATGGCCGGCCGCCGATCGTCGTGAGCTATCGCGCCACGCCGGCCGGGGCGTCGCTGTCCGTCGACGACGCGGGACCCGGGATCGCCCCGGACGCGGGCACGACCGCCGAGCTCGACGGCCGCCTGGGGATGCTCAACATGCAGCAGCGGGCCGAGCAGATCGGCGCCATCCTCGACATCCGGCGCTGGCCCGGCGGCGGGACCCACGTGGCGCTCGAGTGGCGGCCGCGCTGACACTGCCGGACGCGCCGATCCGGGTCGCGGTCGTCGACGACCATCCGCTCGTCCGGGAGGGCACGGCGGCGCTGCTCGGTGGGATCGAGGGGATCGCGGTCGTCGGGACCGCCGGGTCGGTCGAGGACGCGGCGGACCTCATCGCCACCTCCGACCCGGACGTCGTCCTGCTCGACATCCGGCTCGGGACGGAGAGCGGTCTTCGCCTGCTGGGGCCGGCGCCACGGCCGGCCATCATCGTCGTGACCTCGTACGACTACCCGCAGTACGTCGAGGCGGCGCTGCGGCTGGGCGCCGCGGGCTTCGTGCTCAAGACGGCGCCCGTGGCCGAGCTCGTCGACGCGATCCGGCGCGCGGCCTCCGGCGGTCTCGCGTTCGCCAACCGGCCCCGTGCCGGATCGACGGCCGGTCCCTCCGCTCGGGAGCTCGACGTGGTCCGGCTCGTCATCGAGGGCCGCAGCAACGACGAGGTCGGGGCGGCCCTCGGGATCGGCGCCAAGACCGTCGAGAGCCACCTCCGCCGCCTCTTCGATCGGTTCGGGGTCGCTTCGCGGACGGAGCTCGCGACGCGGGCGCTGCGCGAGGGCTGGCTCGACGTCCCGCCCGGCTGAGCGCCTCGCCCGATCAGGCCGGCAGGTCTCGCTCGGCAGGTCCGATGTAGCGCACGTCCGGACGGATCAGGCGGTTCGCACCGGCCTGCTCGAGCACGTGGGCGGTCCAGCCGGCATGCCGCGCCAGCGAGAACGTGGCCGAGAAGACGTCCGGCGTGAGCCCCACGCCCTGCAGCACCGGCGCGCCGCGCCGGGCTCTCTACCAGGGTCATCGGGTCGCGGTGCGGCCGCTACTGTAGTCGGCGGCAGCCGGTCGCTCGTCATCATCACGCAGGACCGCGCCACGGAGGGAGGCACCATGACCGCTGGGAAGCCGGCCAGACCGCTCGGCGTCACGATCCTTGCTGTGCTCGCCGCCATCGTCGGCGCCTTCATGCTGATCGGCGGGCTGGCCGCCGTCGGTCTCAGCGGGTCCCCGAGCGTGACGGCCGGTCAGCCGGCGGTCGGCACCTTCCTCGCGCTGCTCGGGCTCCTGACGCTCGCCCTCGGTGTCCTCTACCTCGCGTTCGCGATCGGCGCCTGGAGGCTCAGGCCGTGGGCCTGGGGGCTCGGCATGCTGGTCGCCGTCATCGGGATCGTCGTCGTCGTCATCGACATCGCCGCGGGGTCGCGGGACACCGTCAGGGCGGTCATCGACGTGGCCATGAGCGCCGCGATCCTCTACTACCTGACCAGGCCGCAGACCCGCCAGGCCTTCGGGCGGCCGGCCACCGCCTGACGGGAGGGCCGCCGGCTCCGATCGCCGGCGACGCCGGCCAAGCCAGCGGACGCCGCTCAGCCGGGCAGGTCGCGCTCCGACGGGCCGATGTAGCGGACATCCGGCCGGATCAGGCGGTTCGCGCCGGCCTGCTCGAGCGCATGGGCGGTCCAGCCCGCATGGCGCGCCAGGGAGAACGTGGCCGGGAAGAGGTCCGGCGTCAGGCCCACGCCCTGGAGCACGGGTGCGGCGTAGTACTCGACATTGGTCTTGAGCGCGCGCTCCGGATGGCGCTCGGCCAGAAGCCGCAGCGCGACGTCCTCGACCTGGATCGCCAGCTCGAGCCAGTCGGGCTTGCGCTCCATCGACTCGGCGACCGTCCGGAGGGCCGCGGCCCGTGGATCGTAGGCGCGGTAGACGCGGTGCCCGAAGCCCATCAGCCGCTCGCCACGGTCCAGGGCGGCACGGATCCACGCTTCCGCCCGATCGACCGAGCCGACCTTCGCCAGCTGATCCACCACCTCGGACGGCGCTCCGCCGTGGAGCGGCCCCTTCATCGTGCCGATCGCCCCGGCGACCGCCGAGGCGATGTCCGAGCGGGTCGAGGTGATGACCCGGGCGGTGAAGGTGGAGGCGTTGAAGCCGTGCTCAGCTCCCACGACGAAGTACGCGTCCAGCGCCCGCGTTGTCCCCGGGTCCGGTCGCTGGCCGTTCAGCTGGAAGAGGAAGCCCTCGACGAGGTCGAGCGACGGGTCCGGATCGATCGGCTCCTGGCCGGACCGCAGCCGGGCAAAGGCAGCCAGCGCGGACGGCGAGAAGGCCGTCAGGGCACGCGCATGCTCGACGGTCGGAGGCCAGGGGAGCGGCTGGGTGGCGCCCCAGGCCGACACCGCCGTCCGCAGCGCATCCATCGGCTTGGCGTCGCGCGGCAGCGCCCGGAGGATGTCGAGGACGGCCGGCGGCACCTCGGCGGTCGGCAGGCGGTGCCCGGGCTCCCAGTCGCCGGTCCACAGCAGGTTGGCGACGGAGGCGTAGGTGCCTCGCTCGACGAGGTCACCGATGCGGTAGCCTCGATAGAGCAGCCGTCCGCGCGCGCCGTCGACCTGGCTGAGGGCGGTCTCGCCGGCGATCACCCCCTCGAGCCCTGGCGAGTACGATCGCTCGTCGGCGGCCGGCGCGGCCGGCGCGGCAGCCCCGTCGGCGGCACCGTTGGAGCCGCTGGCGGAGCGCGCGATCTCGGTCATCGGATGGGCAGCCTCCTTGCCGACATCCTACCGCGGGGGCCCGGATCGGCCGGCCGGCGAACCGAAGAAGGCGAGGACTTCTGCCACGAACCGATCGGGATGCGTGTGGTGCGCCGCGTGCCGTGCGTCCTCGATGATCGAGACGCGGACGCGCGACAGCCGCGCGGCGAGGGCGGCGGTGGCGGCGTGGAAGGCCGGCAGGCTCGCACCACCGAGCAGCAGCAGGACCGGCGCAGCGACGCCGCCGAGCTCCTCGAGGCCGGCAGCCGCCGAGGCCTCGGCTCGGAGCTCGCGCAGGATCGTCGGCGCGGCGTCGACCCGTCGTGGCCAGACCGTGGTGGCTCGGTAGGCGGCGAGGTCAAGCTCCGACATGCCGACGACCGACCGCAGGAACGTCTCGAGGAGCGCCGCGCGCTCGCCGCCCACGGCCAGTCGCTCGAGCTCAGCCACCAGCCCGGGCCGCTGGTAGGGCGCCCCGGCCGGCGCCGGCGCACCCTCGTAGCACACGA
>JACDAV010000369.1 GCA_013695255.1 Chloroflexota bacterium | reverse complement strand
GCGTCCACGACCGGCGCGGCGACGGACGCGATGCCCTCCGAGAACTCCTCGACTGTCCACGCGACGCCGTCGAGCTGGACGTGCCTGAGTCGCTCGCGGAGGTCCACCGGGTCGACGCAGGTGCGCTCGGTGAACCGCTCGAGGGGCGCGTCGAGCACCCGCTTCAGCTGGCCCGGCGGCATGTGGGCGAGGAACACGTGGCCGGAGGAGACGGCATGCATCGGCAGGCGCGTGCCCGTCCAGTCGCGGACACCGACCGGATGCGGGCTGTCGACCTGGTCCACGTAATGCGCCGTCATCCCTTCCGGCACGGACAGGCCGGCCGCCTCGCCGACTGACGCCGACAGCTCGACCAGGTGTGGATGCGCGAGCGCGACGAGCGAGCGCGTCGGCCGGACGGACCCGGCCAGGGTCACGATCCGGGGCCCGAGCCGCCAGCGCGTCTCGCCCGGGATCCGCTCGACCACGGCCTCGCCGGCGAGGGAGGCGAGCAGGCGCGCGGCCGTCGACTTCGGGAGGGCCACGCGCGCCGCCACCTCCGTGACGCCGATCGGTCCTTCGGACAGGGCGCCCAGCACGTCGAACGCCCGCCGGATCGACTGGACGGTGGACAGTGGCGGCCCGACTCGGTTACCTTTCGCGGTCACAGCCGTTCCAGCATACGGCACCGTTCCGCATCGTGGAATAGGTAATGCCCGTGGCCGACGACAACCAGGACCTCGACCTCGCCAGCCTGTCCGATGAGGAGCTGGTCGAGCAGATGCACAACGACCTCTACGACGGCATGGCGCCGGAGATCCTGGAGGGCACCAACCTCCTGCTCCAGCGCGGTTGGGGTCCGGAGAAGGTCCTCAACGAGGCGCTCGTCGAGGGCATGCGGATCGTCGGGATCGACTTCCGCGACGGCATCCTGTTCGTGCCGGAGGTGCTGCTCGCCGCCAACGCGATGAAGGGCGGCATGGGCATCCTCCGGCCGCTGCTCGTCGAGACCGGCGCGCAGCGGGTCGGCACCGTCGTCATCGGGACGGTCAAGGGGGACATCCACGACATCGGCAAGAACCTGGTCGCGATGATGCTCGAGGGCGCCGGCTTCGAGGTCGTGGACCTCGGCATCAACACGGACGCCGAGAAGTTCATCGCCGCGCTGGAGGAGCACAAGCCGGACATCCTGGGCATGAGCGCGCTGCTGACCACGACCATGCCGTACATGAAGGTCGTGATCGATGAGCTGAAGCGGCGCGGCATCCGGGACGACTACATCGTCCTGGTCGGCGGCGCCCCGCTCAACGAGGAGTTCGGCCAGGCCGTCGGCGCGGACGCGTACTGCCGCGATGCCGCGGTCGCCGCCGAGACCGCGCGGGCGCTCGTCGACAAGCGGCGTGTCGCAGCCTAGCGCCGCCAGCCACGCCGGCGCGACGGCGGGCCCGCCCCGAGCCGTCGTGATCGCCTGTGGAGCGCTGGCCCGGGAGCTGCAGGCCCTCACCCGCGGCCTGCCCGGCGTCGACGTGTGGTACCTGCCTGCCACCCTTCACAACCGTCCGGAGCGGATCCCGGACCTGGTGCGGGGACGCATCCGCGAGGCCCGGGCCGGCGGCTACGACCGGATCCTCATCGGCTACGCGGACTGCGGGAGCGGTGGGCTGCTCGACCGGGTCGTCGAGGACGAGGGGGTGGAGCGGCTGCCCGGCGCGCACTGCTACGAGCTGTATGCCGGCCGCTCGGCCTTCGCGGAGCTCCAGGACGCGGAGCCCGGCACGTTCTACCTGACCGACTTCCTCGTCCGATCCTTCGAGGGCCTGGTCTGGCGCGGGCTCGGGCTGGATCGCCACCCGGAGCTCCGGTCCACCTACTTCGGCAACTACCGGCGGGTCGTCTATCTCGCGCAGACCGATGACGTTGGGCTGGTCGACGCGGCCCGCCGGGCGGCCGAGCGGCTCGGGCTCGCCTTCGAGCACCGCCCGACCGCGCTCGGCGAGCTGGAACCGGCGGTTCGGTCGTTCGCCGGAGCCCCGGGAGCCGTGCCGCTGCGGCCACTGCAGGGCCTGGCATGACTCCCAGTCAACGAATCGGGCCCCTGGCTTCGGTCGCAAGGCGCGCCGGGTCCTCTCGGCGCGTGCCGCTGATGGCCGGTCAGCGATCGGGGCCGGAATGCCCGCGCCAACCCGCTTCGAGCCCGCGATCCCCCCGGTTCGTTGACTGCCAGACAGCACGGCACGCCGCAGCCCGCTCGGCCGCGCCCGCTCCTTCGGCAATCGGGGCAGCCTGACGTGGCCAGCCTGACCGTGATCTGGTGGCGCGACATCCCGGCCCAGGTGATCGCCCGGGACCGGCGCCAGACGCACAAGATCGTGCTGCACCCGCGGTTCCAGACCGCGATCGACCGGGCCGCCATGAAGGCCGGCCGCAAGAAGTGGGACGACTACATCGACGACTGGCGCAAGGAGCAGCGGGCCTGCGGTGACGACGTCGAGGCGGAGGCCAGCGCAGAGGCCGATCGCCTCGATCGCCAGTACACGCGCGACGAGCTGAAGCGGCTCGTGGAATCCGGCGGCCTCGACCCGCAGCGCGCGGCAACGGCCGGCGGGGAGCCCCCGGCATGACCCGGACCGTCGTCTCGTCCGCAACGCGCGAGGTCGTCATCGGCTTCGACCAGCCGTTCGTCATCATCGGGGAGCGGATCAACCCGACCGGTCGCAAGCTGCTGGCCGAGGAGATGCGCCGCGGCGACTTCAGCCGGGTCGAGCGCGATGCGGTCGCCCAGGTCGAGGCCGGCGCCCGGATGCTGGACGTGAATGCGGGCATCCCGCTGTCGGACGAGCCGGCGATCCTGGCCCGGACGATCCAGCTGGTCCAGTCGCTCGTGGACGTCCCGCTGTCGATCGACTCCTCGATCGTCGAGGCGCTGGAGGCCGGCCTAGCGGTCTACCGGGGCAAGCCGCTCGTCAATTCCGTGACCGGCGAGGAGGAGCGGATGGAGCGAGTGCTGCCGCTCGTGAAGCGTTACGGCGCAGCGGTCGTGGCGATCTCGAACGACGACACGGGCATCTCCGAGGATCCGGACATCCGATTCACCGTCGCCCGGCGGATCGTGGAGCGCGCCGCCGATCACGGCATCCCGCGCGAGGACATCGTGGTCGACCCGCTGGTCATGCCGATCGGGGCGATGCGGACGGCCGGCCGCCAGGTCTTCTCGATCGTCCGGCGCCTGCGCGAGGAGCTGGGCGTCAACACGACCTGCGGCGCCTCGAACGTGAGCTTCGGCCTGCCGCACCGCGATGGCATCAACGCCGCGTTCCTGCCGATGGCGATCGCCGCGGGTCTCACCTCCGCGATCACCAACCCGCTGACCGCGGAGGTCCGGGCGGCGGTGATGGCGGCCGACGTCCTGATGGGCAACGACCCGGACGCCTCGCGCTGGATCCGGCGGTTCCGCGAGCCGGCGGCGGAGGGGGAGGCGGGTCGTCGCGTCAACCGCCGCCGAGCCGGACCGGGCAGCGACCGTGGCGCCGGGGGCCGGACGCCCGACGCCGCCCTGGCAGCCGCCGGCCTCTCCGATGCGGAGCTCGCCCTGCTCGATCCGGGTCCTTAGCGGCGCCGCGCCACCGTGAGCACCGCCGAGCCGCTCGTCATCTTCACGCCGTCCGGGCGCCGCGGCCGCTTCGCCCCCGGCACGACAGTGCTGGACGCGGCGCGCGCGCTCGGCGTCGACATCGACTCCGTCTGCGGCGGCCGCGGCCTGTGTGGTCGCTGCCAGGTGAGCCAGGGGATCGGCGAGTTCGCCAAGCACGGCCTCGTGTCGCGCCCGGAGCACCTCTCCCCGGACACGGACGACGAGACGGAGTACGGGCAACGCAACCCGCTGCCGGCGGACCGCCGCCTGAGCTGCCTGGCGGAGATCCGCGGCGACGCGCTGATCGACGTCCCGCCGGAGAGCCAGGTCCATCGCCAGGTCGTCCGCAAGGACCTGGACGGGCGGACCTTCGAGGTCGACCCGGTCGTCCGGCTGCACCTCGTGGAGGTCGAGCGGCCCACGCTCGCCTCGCCCACCGGCGACCTCGGCCGGCTGACGGCGGCGCTCGAGCGCGAGTGGGGCCTGCGCGACCTCAGCGCGGACCTCCACGTCGTCCGGGCGCTCCATGCCGCCCTCCAGGCCGGCGAGTACCGGGTCACCGTCGCGGTCCACGGGGCGCGTGACGTGATCGGCATCTGGCCGGGCCTCCGGGAGCGCGCGTACGGCGTGGCGATCGACGTCGGCTCGACCACGATCGCCGGGCACCTCGCGGACCTCGCCAGCGGGCAGGTGCTCGCCTCGCACGGCGTGATGA
>JACDAV010000314.1 GCA_013695255.1 Chloroflexota bacterium | reverse complement strand
CAGGTGCTCGTCTTCACCCGCACCAAGCTGGCTGCCTCCCGCCTCGCGACGCTGCTCGACCGGCAGGGCCTCGAGGCGGTCGCCATCCACTCCGATCGGACGCAGCCGGAGCGGACGCGAGCGCTCGAGGGCTTCAAGAACGGCGAGATCCGCATCCTTGTCGCCACGGACGTGGCCGCCCGCGGGCTGGACATCGAAGACCTGCCCCACGTCGTCAACTTCGAGCTGCCATGGAACCCGCAGGACTACATTCACCGCATCGGCCGGACCGGCCGGGCCGGGGCGACCGGCGATGCGATCAGCCTGGTCTCGATCGACGAGGTGGACCTCCTGCGCGGTGTGCAGCGCCTCCTCCGGCGCGCGATCCCCTGGACGGTCGAGGAGGGCTTCATCCCGGATCGCGACGCGGAGCCGCGGCCACTCGGCCACCAGCGCCTCCGATCCGGCGCCGTCCCGCATCACAAGCCGCTGCGGGCCCGGTCCGCGGCCGTGGGAGAACGCCGCCGGCGCTAGGGAGCGCGCAGGCGGAGCGTCAGCCGGCGGGAATGGAGCGCACCGCCGGCACGCGCGTCGGCCGGAGGCCGGCCCGGGCGACGAGGCCGGCGAAGCGGGCGGCATCCCGCGGCGCGCAGCCGAGCGGATCGTTGTTGAAGTAGACCCACACGTCCTCGTTGCCCGTCCACGTCTCCGCGAGGCGGCGCGCCCACGTGGCCAGGGCCGTCCGTCCATAGCATGGTCGCGGGTCGGCGCGGCCCTCGTGGAACCGCAGGTACGTCCAATCGGCCGTCCGCCACAGCGGGGTCAGCGGCCGCCGCCGGTCGGCCAGACAGAGGGCGACGCGCCGCTCGGTCAGCAGCTCGCGGACCTCGTCGACGAACCAGCTCGGATGGCGGAACTCGACGGCCACCCGCATCCCCGGCGGAAACCGGTCCAGCGTGGCAGCCAGCCGGTCCGTGTCGCACCGGAGCTGCGGCGGCAGCTGGAGCAGGGCCGGTCCGAGCTTGTCGCGCAGTCCGGCGACCCGATCCACGAACCGCTCGACGGGCTCTGCCGGGTCGCGCAGGCGTCGGATGTGGGTCAGGTAGCGACTGACCTTGACCGCCATGACGAAGTCCGCCGGCGTCCGCTCCGCCCATGCCTCGAAGACCCGCCGCTCCGGCAGTCGGTAGAAGGCGTTGTTGGACTCGACCGTGGCGAACCCGGCCGCGTAGGCCTCCAGCCAGCGGCCCTGCGGCAGCCCGGCCGGGTAGAACCGACCGCGCCAGTCGCGGTACTGCCACCCGGACGTGCCGATCCAGACCGTCACCGGTGGACCGTCGGTGGCACGGTCAGCTCGCCATCCAGCAGCGACACGGGCCCTGTTCCGGGAGCGCGATGCGCAGCAGCCGGGCGGCGAGCTGGCCGGCATCGTGCCGGCTCTGGTTGGTCAGCACGGCGATCGCAACCTGCTCCTCCGGCAGCCAGCGCATCACTACCCGAAAGCCGATGAAACCACCACTGTGCCCGTAGGTCAGGCGGCCGTCGATCGTCCTGATCTGCACGCCCAGCCCGTACGGCACGCGTGGCCCCACGATGGCGAAGGGCTCCACCTCCGCCACCATCGATGCCAGGCTCGCCGGGTCGATCGCGGCGCCGCCGTAGAGGGCCTTCGCCCAGAGGGCGACGTCGCGCGAGCCGGCGGCCACGGAGCCCGCCCCGCCGGCGGCGCTGACCGCGGAGCGGAAGGGGGCCAGCCCCGTTCCGTCGGCGAGGTCCGTGAGCCGCGCGCTCCCGTCGGGCCCGGTTAGGCGGTAGCCGTGGGCGACGGCCGGGCTGGCGGCTTCGGCCAGCTGGTCGTAGGCGGTGGCCAGGTGCAATGGATCGAAGAAGCGGTCGCGCAGCTCGGCGCCCACCGTTCGGCCCGTCACGCGCTCGACCAGCAGGCCGAGGAGGAGGTAGTTGGTGTTGGAGTACTTCCAGCCGGTCCCCGGCTCGAAATAGGGCGCCTGGACATAGCCGAGGGCGCGCTCCGCCGTCCAGCGCCGGGCGGGGCCGCCCTGGAGCGCCCGGTCGATCCTCGGGTGGTTGAAGAAGTCGTGCAGGCCGCTCGTGTGGTCGAGCAGCATCCGGACCGTGATGGCGGGGTCGAGGTCGACCCCCGGGAGCAGCTGGGCGACCGGGTCGTCCAGGCCGAACCGCCCCTCGTCCACCAGCTGGAGGACCAGGGCGGCGACGAACGTCTTGCTGATGCTGGCGATGGCGAACGGCGTCTCCGGCCTGACCGGGCGCCTTGCCGCGACGTCGGCGAATCCCGACACACCGGTCCAGATGGCGCCGTCCGGAAAGACGATCGTGGCCGAGATCCCGGGGATCGAGAGCGACGTGTGCGCCTCGTCGAGGGCAGTCTGCAGGGAATTCACGACCCGGGGGCCGGCCATCGTGGGCGGCCCCGCCGGGACCGGACGCGGGGTGGGAGCCGGGCGGGCGGTGGGCGACGGTGAGGCCGGGTCGGGGGACGACGTCGGCGGAGCGGTCGGTGGCGAGGGAGTCGGCGCGGGAGTGCTCGGGGGAGCGCCCGGGCTCGATGGGGAACCGGCCGGAATCGAGGCGGTCACCCCGAGCGAGGCGACCGCGGAGG
>JACDAV010000311.1 GCA_013695255.1 Chloroflexota bacterium | reverse complement strand
TCCGATCACGCGGTCCTGCTGATCCTGGCCGCCCAGCGACGGCTCCTGCCGTTCGCCCTGGCCGCCCGCGACGGGGATTGGGACGTCTACGAGTGGCCGCGGCTGGGCGAGATCCATCGACTGCGCTCGCGGACGGTCGGGATCATCGGATTGGGGCGCATCGGCCACCTCGTGGCACGGAAGCTGCACGGCTTCGGGCCAACCGTCATCGCCCATGACCCGTTCATCGCGGGCACGCCGGATCCGGAGGTGGAGCTCGTGTCGCTCGATGCACTGGCCGCCCGCTCGGACATCGTGGTCTCCTGCGCCGCGCTGACGGAGACGTCGCGGGGCATGATCGGCGCGGACTTTCTCGCCAAGTGCAGGCCGGGCGTCCTGATCGTCAACGTGTCGCGGGGCGGCATCGTCGCCGAGGAGGCGCTCGCGGACGCGCTCGACCGCGGCCACGTGGCCTATGCCGCGCTCGACGTACGGGATCCCGAGCCCCCGATCGCGGCGGAAGATCGCTTGACCGGCCGTGACGACGTGCTGCTGACCCAGCACATCGCCGCCAGCTCCGTGGAGTCCGTCGCCGGGCTGCACGTCGAGGCGGCCGAACAGATCGTCCGGCTTCTGCGCCAGGCCGGCCGACTGCCGGCCTCGTGACCGTCCGGCCGCCCCCCGGGTCAGGCGGGGTCATGGCCCGCTATCCGAGCACGGTCATGGTCAGCGTCGTCTGCCCCTGGAACGAAGCTGAGCAGCTCGACGAAGCCATGTTCCGGCGTGAGATCCGTCACGCGGTCGATGCCGGGTTCCGGCACATCTACGTGTTCGGGACGGCCGGTGAGGGCTACGCGGTCGATACGGCGCGCTTCCGGCGGGTCATCGAGGTCTTCGGCGACGAGCTGGCGGCCACGGACGCGGCGCCGATGGTGGGCGTCATCGGACTGTCGACGGCGAACGTGCTGGAGCGAGTCGGCGTGGCGCACGCCATGGGGTTCCGCGAGTTCCAGATCTCGCTGCCGTCGTGGTCGCCACTCGGCGATGCCGAGGTCCTCACGTACCTCGACGGGGTGTGCGGTGCATTCCCCGATGCCCGGTTCATGCACTACAACACGGCGCGCTCCGGCCGGCTCGTGGATGGGGCGCTCTATCGGGAGATCGTGCCGCTCGTGCCGAATCTCGTGGCGACCAAGACGATGACGGCGGACACGGGCGTCGTGAGCGGGGTCGTTCGGGAGGC
Organism: Chloroflexota bacterium; assembly: GCA_013695255.1. Classification (GTDB taxonomy): domain Bacteria; phylum Chloroflexota; class Limnocylindria; order Limnocylindrales; family CSP1-4; genus JACDAV01. The sequence continues at coordinate 6,368 of JACDAV010000311.1, read as the reverse complement.
GCCGGAGCTGATGCACTTCCTGACCGAGCAGTCGATCGCCTGGGGTGCGCTTCACGGCGAGGTGGCCCTGCTCGGCACGTTCGGCGCACTGGCCCCCGGGCGCTCGTGGGCGCTCCTCGAGGCGGCGAACGCCGGGCGGCATCGCGAGGCGGCCGCGATCGGGGCGTGGTTCGCGCGACTGAGCCAGGTGGTCCTCGGTCCGTTCATGGCCGACCGGCGGGTGGACGGCGCATACGACAAGCTCATCGAGAAGCTCTGCCCGGGTCTCGAGGACTTCCCGTTGCGCATGCTCTCGCCGTACCGGACCATCTCGGACGAGGAGGCCGCCGAAGCGGCGCGACTCCTGCGCCAGCACTTCCCGGACTGCGGCTGACCTGCCCGAACCCCGCGGGTCAGAGCGCGAGCCCTGCGCGGTCCCCCGTCGCGGCACCACCGATCACCACCCAGCTCCCGTTCACCAGCACCCGGTGGATGCCATGCGGCCGCGCGGCGGGGTCGGCTGCGTCGGCGCGGTTCGCGACGGTCGCGGGATCGAAGACCACGAGATCGGCGAAACAGCCGGGCGCGAGCCGCCCGCGATCGGTCAGGCCCAGGCGACGCGCCGGCTCCGCGGTGATCCTGTGGATCGCCTCGGGCAGGGACAGCACGCCGCGGTCGCGCACGTAGTCGCCGAGCACCAGCGGGAACGTGCCGAAGCTCTTGGGCATGATCCCGTAGGCCCGATGCCGCTCCGGATGGTGCGCGAAGCCGTCGCCGATCGGCACGCACAGCGGGCTGGCGATGAGCGCGTCGAGATGCGCCTGGCGCTTGATCGTGGGTGCGACCCAGAACTGGCCGTCCTCGAGAACGAGGTCGAGCGCGGTGTCGATGGGCGTCCGACCCCGCTCGCGGGCGATGTCGGCGATGGTCCGGCCGGCCAGGTCCGCATGCTCCGGGCGGTTCACCTTGCAGATCAGCTGGTCGTCCCAGTCGGACAGCCACCAGTCGGCGCCCGGTCCGGTCAGGAACTCCACGAGGCGTGCCCGCGACGACGGGTCGCGGATCACGGCCGCCGTCCCGGCCATCCCGCCGTCTCGGGCCCAGCCCGGGAGCGATTGGACCCAGGCTCCGCCTCCGCGCTCGAACACCGTCAGGTCGAAAGTGACCTCCAGCCCGCGATCGCGGGCCGCATGAAGCATCGCCAACAGCTCGTCCGCGCTCTCGTCGGGCTCCTGAGCGGACGGATAGAGATGCGAGATGTTGAGCTCGACCTGGGCCCGCTCGGCGGTCTCGAGGGCCTCGCGCACGGAGGCCCGGACGCCATCAGGTCCGTAGCGCATGTGCGTGTGGTACGGGCGTCCGCGCGCCGCCGCCACGCCCGCGAGGGTCGCCAGCTCGTCGACCGTCGCAAACATGCCCGGGGCGTAGGAGAGCCCGGTGGTGAAGCCGCGCGCGCCGTCGTCGATCGCCGCGTCGACGAGGGCGACCATGCGCCGGAGCTCCGCCGGCGTCGGCGGCCGATCGGCGCCGCCGAGGACGAACCGCCGCAGGGTGTTGTGGCCGACGAAGGTCGCCACGTTGGTTGCCGGGCGAGCCCGGCGGACGGCGTCGCGATACCCACCGATCGTGCGCCAGTCCCACTCGACTCCGGGAAAGGCGAAGATCGGCTCTTCGTCGATCAGCCCCACGAGACTGGCGGCGTCGACCGGGCCGGCCGAGAAGCCACACAGGCCGACGGCCTGGGTCGTGACCCCCTGCTCGATCGCGCTGATGCAGCCGGCCTCGGACAGGAGAGACACGTCCGAGTGCGTATGGAGGTCGATGAAGCCGGGGGCGACGGCCAGCCCGGAGCAATCGATCTCCTCGCGGCCCACGCCGCCCGTCAGGCGCTCGTCGAGCGCCACGATGCGTCCGCCATCGATCCCGATGTCGCCGACGCTCGGAGGGCCTCCCGATCCGTCGTGGCGCGTGGCGTTGCGGATGACGAGGTCGATCACGGCGCTCCCACGTGGTTAGCATTGGGACCTCCGGCCGGCCACGTCAATGCCGGCCCGGGCGAGCAAGAGGCATGGCCGTGAGTGGCGGGCGATTCGACGGGCGAGTGACGATCGTGACCGGTGCCGGGCGGGGAATCGGCCGGGCCATCGCGGAGCGGTTCGGATCGGATGGCGCGGCGGTGGTGATCGCGGATCTCGATGACGCCACGGCCGCCGAAGCCGCCAGGGCGATCGAGGCCGCCGGCGGTCGTGCCCTCGCGGTCCACGCCGATGTCACCCGACCCGGTGAGGTCGAGGCGCTCGCCGCCGCTGCGACCGACACCTTCGGGCGGATCGACGTGCTGGTCAACAACGCCGGGATCCTGCGCTCGACGCGGGCAGCGGACGTCACCGCCGAGGAGTGGCACCTCGTCGTGGATTCGAACCTGACGGGCTCGTTCCTGTGTGCGCGGGCCGCCTACCCGGCGCTCCGCGACTCGGGCCACGGGCGGATCGTCAACGTCGCCTCGATGGCGGGTCGGGCGACCAGCACGCTGGGCGGTGTCCACTACACGACCGCCAAGGCCGGGGTCCTCGGACTCACGCGCCACCTCGCCCGCGAGTGGGCTCGCGACGGCATCACGGTCAATGCCGTCTCGCCCGGGATCGTCGACACGCCGATGGTTCGCGCATCGACGGACGCGGCACGCATGACCCAGGTCCTCGCCTCGATCCCGCTGGGCCGATTGGCGGACGCATCGGAGATCGCCTCGCTCGTCTGCTACCTCGCGTCCGACGAGGCCGCCTACATCACGGGCACGAACGTCGACATCCACGGCGGCGAGCTGATCATCGCCTGAGGGGCCGGGGGCCGCGCCGCGTGGGGCTCGACGCGGTTGGCGCCCGGAGCGGCGTGGTGCCCGCCCATCGTGGCGTGCCAGACGTCAGCGCCAGGGTTGCCCCAGCGGCGCGCTGAGGATCACGGCGGAGGGTCCCGGCCCAGCCGTGGCGCGGGCCATCGCCGCGGGCAGGTCGGCCACGTCCTCCACGCGTTCCGCCGGCAGCCCGAACGACCGGGCGAATGCGACGAGGTCCGGGTTGCGCAGGTCCGTGGCGTACGAGCGGCCGTGGAATCGCATCTGGTAGTCGGCGATCGATCCGAACGCGGCATCGTCGTGGACCAGCACCGTGACATCGAGGTCATGGGCAACCGCGGTCGCGAGCTCCGTGGCCGTGAACAGGAATCCGCCATCGCCGCAGGCTGCCACGACGCGCCGACCGGGCGCGGCGACAGCCGCCCCGTTCGCCGTCCCCAGCGCGAACCCGAGCGTCGCCGATCCCCACGGGAAGATCGAGCCATCCGGTTCGTAGACCGGCCAGAAATAGCCCGTCCACGCGTTCAGCCGCGCGGCGTCATGGGTCAGGATGGCGTCCCGCGGGAGCGCCGCCCGCGCGGCCAGGAATGCGTCCCGCACGCCGCGCTGGTCCGGCGCGACGCCAGCCTGCACGGCCTCGCGCATGGCGCGCGCCCGGGCCAGTCCCCATCCGCGCTCCGGGGCCCGCGCGTCCGCGCCGGATGGCAGCTCATCGAGGAGGGCATGCAGCACCTGGCGGGCATCGCCGACGATGCCGGCGGTCGCGGGGTAGGCGCGGCCGATGACGGCCCGGTCGATGTCGATGTGGACCAGCTGCGGCAGGGGCAGCGTCCAGCGCGCGGTGCCGACGTCATCGAGCCGGCAGCCCACGACCACGACCGCATCCGCCTCGCCGAACAGTGCGCGCCACTCCGGGCGCCCGGGGACCAGCGCCCCCGCCCACCAGTCGTCGTCGGCGGGGATGGAGCCCGCGCCGGTGATCGCCGTGGCGACCGGTGCACCGAGTCGGACGGCCAGCGCTCGAAGCTCGGCGGTCGCGCCCGCGCGATGCACGCCGGCGCCGGCCAGGATCACGATGCGGCCGGCTCCACGGAGGAGCCGCGCGGCATCGAGGATGGACGCCGGGTCCGGGGCGACCACGCCCGGAAAGGTGACGGTGGGTGCCGGGGCCTCGTGCGGGGCCCCAAGGAGGTCCGTCGGCAGCTCCACGTATGCCGGGCGCCGCCGCCCGGTCATCGAGCAGCGCAGCGCCTCCGCGACCGCAACCGGCATGTCCTCCGCGGTGCGCGGCCGGCCCACGAACGCGGTCACCGCCTCGAAGGACCGGCCCTGGTCCGGCGTCTCGTGCAGGACGCCCCGGCCCGCGCCATCGAGCGCCGAGTCGATCTGGCCGGCGAGCAGGACCACCGGCGAGGAATCCGACCAGGCCTCGGCCAGGGCGGCGAGCGTGTTGAAGGTTCCCGGACCGGTCGTCGTGGAGAGCACCCCGGGCCGGCCCGTGACCCGCGCGTACCCATCCGCCGCGAAGGCCGCCCCCTGCTCGTGACGGGTGAGGATGTGACGGATCGACGGGGCGCCGGCGAGTGCATCGTAGAGCGGCAGCGTGTGCAGCCCCGGGATGCCGAAGACCGTGTCCACCGAGGCGGAGCGGAGGACGTCCACGATCGCATCACCGACCCGACGTGCGGTCACCGTGGCCTCCCATCGCCGAACGATCGCGCGGCGCAGGCGCGGTCGGCACATCGTAGATCCTGAATGAGCCGGGGGGCGCGGGGGTCGTCCGAGCGCGCTTCCAGCGTAGCGGGGCGGCGAGGGTGGGCCGCCGACCGTTACGCTGCCCGCGATGCACCTCCTGATCGCCGACGTCCGCCTCATCGATGGCATCGCCGACAGCGCACGTGACCACGTCGACGTGGTCGTCGACGGCGACCGGATCGCGGCGGTAGAGGCGCACGACCCGGGTCGCCCGGCGGACGCTCGTGCTCACCGGATCGACGGCGCAGGTCGGACGCTCCTCCCCGGCCTCATCGACGCGCATGCGCACTACACATTCGACCCGACGGAAGGGTCCATCGACACGATCGCCCGGCGCACGGACCCACAGATCGTTCTCGCCGCCGCCGGGCACGCGGCACGGGCACTCCGCGCGGGGGTCACGACCGCCCGGGGAGCCGGCTCCATCCGCAACCTCGAGGTGGTCCTGCGCGACGCGATCGACGCCGGCACCGTGCCCGGGCCGCGGCTCCTCGTCTCCGGTACCGCAATCGGCGTCACGGGCGGCCACGGCTTCAAGTTCGGCCTGGAGGCGGACAGCCCCGCCGCTCTCGTGACCGCCACCCGCCGGGTCGTCCGCGACGGGGCGGACGTGGTCAAGGTCATCGCCTCGGAGGCGGCGATGCTCACCACCACCGGGCTCGCGCCGGGCCGGATGGTGCACGGCGCACCGGAGCTCACCACGGACGAGCTCCGGGCCGTCGTCGAGACGGCCACGGAGTTGCGGGTCAAGGTCATGAGCCACGCCCAGGATGGCGAGTCAGTCCGGCGGTCCGTCGCTGCCGGGGTAGCGAGCGTGGAACACGGCTGGCTCGCGGACCGGGCCGCGATCGAAGCGCTGGCAGCGTCCGGCGCGTTCCTCGTCCCGACCCTCGTGGTCACCGACGTGAACCGGGACCTGCCCGGTCTGACGGCCGCGCAGCGCGAGCGGCAGGACCTCATCGAGCGCCGCCATCGATCATCGACCGAGACCGCCATCGAGCTCGGCGTGCCCCTCGCGACGGGGACGGACACCGGCGAGGTGGGCGTGACCGCCGACATGGTCTGGCGGGAGATCGTCCTGCTCCATGATCACGGTGCGTCGCCGATGGCCGCGATCCGCGCGGCGACCTCGGGCGCGGCCCGATTGCTGGGGATCGAGGCGAACGTCGGGACGGTCGAGGCCGGCAAGCTCGGGGACCTCGTGATGGTGGACGGCGACCCACTGGCCGATCTCGGACGGCTCGCCGACCCGCCGCTGGTCATCCAGGGGGGCCGGATCGTCCATCGGGGATAGACCCAGGATTTCTTAAGCCCCGCGCCGCCGCACGGCTCGAGGTTTTCGACCACATCGGGGCGCTCGACAACAGCCAGCACGGCACTCCGCCCTCGGCGCCACCTGTCGGCCATTCGAGCCGCGATCGTGGCATCGTTCGAGCCCTGGGCCGCACCGCCTCGCGGCTCCCCCGGAGACCATGGGGTCTCGAGTCGCTGACGGGAGCGAGGCGGTCCACAAAGGACCGGCCGACCCGCGCCGATCTCGTCCGGGCACGTCACAGGTACACCGAACGCGTGCGGCCGGTTGCCTCACCGAAGGCCCAGAGGTCGATGCCGGGCGGCGTCACGCCGAAGCTCGTCAGTGCGGTGCAGATCTGGCTGCGGTGATCGGTGCCGTGCTGGAGGACCTGCGCGAGGCGGAAGCCCGTGGGTGCGTGGAACTCCCAGCCGTCTCCATGCCCGTCGACGTCCGCGTCGGCGTCGAGCTCCCCGGCGAGCAGCTCCATCC
>JACDAV010000302.1 GCA_013695255.1 Chloroflexota bacterium | reverse complement strand
TCCGGTCCGGCGAGCCATCCGCTCGAGCGTCATCGGCGTGGTGGCACAGGGAAGGACCTGCCGTCAGCCGAACGCGACCAGCGCACCGACCGCCAGCACGACCCCCGCGACCAATGCGACGGCGTCGAGCCAGGTCCAGCGCACCTCGCGGTACCGGCTTCGCGGGCCGCTGCCGAAACCGCGCGCGTCCATCGCCACGGCCAGCCGGTCGCCGTGACGGATCGCGAGCACGAGCAGCCCCACGATCAGGCGCGGGTGCCAGCCACCGCGCAGGCCCCGGATGCGGCGCGCCTGTCGCAGCGTCGCCAGGTCCTCGCCGAATCGCGGCACCGCCTGGTACGCCGCGAGCGCGCCGTAGGCGAACCGGTCGGAGACGCCCGCCTGCTGGACGAGCGAGTCGGCGAGCCGGGTCGAGTCGGTCGTCTGGGCGAACACGACGCCGACCGACGCGATGGCGATCACGCGCGCGGCGATGCCGGCGCCGGCGGCAACGGCCGGCTCGGTCAGGCGCAGCGGCCCGACCCGCAGGAGCTCCGCGGCGGTCGGGTCCGCGTTGACCGCCGCGAACAGCGCGTTGAAGATGCCGACCGACAGCGCCACGGCCCACAGCGGCAGCACCCCGCGCAGCAGCCGGTCCACGGGCACGCGACCGAAGATCGCGGCCAGGAGGAGGGCGGCGGCCGCGAGCGCGAGCGCCGGCCCGATCTGCGTGGTGGTCGCGAGCGCAAGGAACCAGCCGATCGCGATGCCCAGCTTGAGCAGCGGGCTGACCCGGCCCAGCGGTGAGCGCAGCGCGCGGTCCATGGGCTCGATCCGCGCCATCACCGCACCGGTCCCCCGGCCGCGATGCGGCCTTCGGCCATCTGCAGCCGCCGTTCCGCCACGTCCGCGACGAAGCGCTCGTCGTGGGTGGCCGCGACGACGGCCGTGCCGTCGGCCACCCGCTCCGCGAGAACGTCGAGCAGTCCCTGGTATCCGTGCCGGTCCTGCCCGAACGTCGGCTCGTCGAGCACCAGGAGCTCCGGTCGGCGCACGAGGACGCAGGCGAGCGACAGACGACGCTGCTCGCCGCCGGAGAGACGGTACGGACTTCGCCCCCCGAACCGCCCCAGCGGCAGCCCCAGCCGTTCCATCAGCTCGTCGACGCGGCGGAGCTCCGTCCTGCGGAGCCCGAGGCGCACCTCCTCTCGGACGGTCCGGGCGAGGAACTGCCGCTCCGGGTCCTGGAAGACGTAGCCCGCCAGCCGGGCGAGGGACGCCGCGTCGAGCCCGGCGGGGTTCCGGTCGGCGAGTCGCAGCAGGCCGCGATCCGGTTCCAGCAGCCCCACCAGCAGCCGTCCGAGCGTCGACTTGCCGCTCCCGTTCGGACCGACCAGGGCAATGCGCTCGCCGGCATGGATCGCCAGGCTCACGTCGCGCAGGACCGGACGGTCGCGCTCGTAGCCGAACCAGACGTCGTAGGCCTCGGCGATGGGGACGACGCCCAACCCTGAGACATCGGGCCCGGTCGGCGCGAGTTCGACGGATCTCGCCTGGGCCGACGGCAGCCAGATCCCGGCCGCCTCCATCGCCGGCCCGGATCGGGCGAGCACCTCCGCCGGAGTGCCGAGGTCCATCGGACGGCCGTCGGAGCCGAGGGCCAGCACGAGATCGGCGAGCGGCCACGCGTCGTCCACCCGGTGCTCGATCAGGACGATCGTCGTCTCGCGGCCGGCGCGGAGGGCGGCCAGCTGGGCCATGAACGCCCGCGCGCTCGGCGGATCGAGGTTGGCCAGCGGCTCGTCGAGGACCAGGACACCCGGCCGCGGGGCCAGGACGCCGGCAAGCGCCAGCCGCTGCTGCTCGCCACCGGACAGGCGATTCGGGCGGCGGCGCTCGTAGCCCGGCAGCCCCACCTCGAGCAGCGCCCCGGGGACGCGCGCCTGCATCGCCGCCGGCGGCCAGGCTCGGTTCTCGAGCCCGAAGGCGACGTCGTCCTCGACCCGCTCCATGACCAGCTGGCGGTCCGGGTCCTGGAAGACGAGCCCCACGCGGCCGCCGAGGTCCCGGAGACCGGACGACGCGTCAACGCCGTCGACCTCGAGCCAGCCGGTCCAGTCGCCCGGGATATCGTGCGGGACGATGCCGGCGAGCGCGAGCGCGAGGGTGCTCTTGCCCGAGCCGCTGGGACCGACGACGAGCAGGCACTCGCCCGGCCCGAGGTCGAAGGCGACGTCCGAGAGGGCCGGTCGCCGCGCGCCGGCATAGCGGAACCCGACGCCGAGCGCCCGGATCCGCCCCGGTTCGGGTCGCGGTTCGCGGACGCCGGGATCGAGGGGGGCGGCGTGGGCGGTCAGGCCGGAAAGCCCTCCAGGACGCCCGTCTCGCGCAGGGCGCGCACGAGCAGGATCGCGGCGGCCGGCAGGATGACGACCGCGGACACGGCCATGAAGGCGCCGATCA